>NZ_JBEHVV010000151.1:0-941 GCF_040227395.1 Coprococcus sp. RTP21428st1_C9_RTP21428_210409 | reverse complement strand
CGGTGGTCGCCAGTACCGGGAAGTGTTCGAGGAGAACCGGGAACTAATTACAGAGCTCAAAAAAATACTCTCACGATGATAGGGAAAGGGAAAAGCATATCACATGGTGTGGCGGCATTGGAGTACGACCTCGCCAAAGAGATAAACGGGCAGGCAGTAGCCACCGAGATAGCCCGGCATGAACTTTATGGGTGTACTGGTGCGGAAATGGTGCAGGAAATGAAACCGTATCACATTGATTTTCCGAACGTAAAAAACAACTGCCTACGTTTCGAGGTCAGCCCCTCGATAGAGGAAAGCGCCACCTTTACGGATGCGGACTGGGCGGAACTTGGTAACGACTTCATGCAGCGCATGGGGTTGGCGAACCACCAGTACATCATCATCCGGCACAGCGGTACGGAGAGCAAGAAAGAGCAAGCCCACCTGCACATACTGGCAAACCGGGTTTCCCTTTCCGGGGAACTGTACCGGGACAACTGGGTAGGGAAAAAGGCAACGGAAGCCGCCAATGCCATAGCCAAGGAACGGAACTTTGTACAGTCGCAGGACATTGGCAAAGTCAACAAAGCGGAAATCAAGGAAGCCATGGACGGCGTATTGAAGAAGATGCAGGGCTTTGACTTTACCAAATTCAAGGAAGAACTTGGTAAGAGAGGTTTTAAAGTCCGGGAAGCCAGGGCAAGCACCGGGAAACTTAACGGCTACTATGTCACAGCCCGAAGCGGTACGGAGTATAAGGCAAGCGAGATAGGGAAAGGCTACACTCTCGCCCATATCGAGCGGACACAAAGCAAACTGAAGTGCAACTCAATGAACATATCTCATGGAAACAAACTCACACCCGGAAGCGGCAGCTTCCAACGTTAAGCAGGGACAGTACAGCCCCCGGAAAAGAAAAGATACAACGCCAAGGGTAAACCCGCAGCTTGCGGTAGAAC
>NZ_JBEHVV010000150.1:0-1107 GCF_040227395.1 Coprococcus sp. RTP21428st1_C9_RTP21428_210409 | reverse complement strand
CTGATATCATCAATATACTGTCCAAGTGTATCATATATCTTTGACAATCTGTAAGGTTCATCTTCAAGCCTGCCAAGATCTACATACAAAAGAACTCCTCTATTGTCCATTAATCCCCTCATTCAGGTATTTGTCAACAAATTCAAACTCCTCCGGATCCTGAAATCCAACATTAGAAAGATAATTATCACATATTTCTTTTAATGTCTTGATTCAATACAATTCATATACTATGAACTTTTCATTTTTTCTGTAGCTTGACTACTCAACTGGAGTGTTTTTCACTCCGATTACTTATTTCTATCAAGTCTACGATGATAATCGATGGTGGACATCATGGTATCAGACTTTATAAAAGGGTACAACCTCATGAAAATTTTTGTAGGCATTGATATTGCCAAACTCAACCATTTCGCCGCTACAATTTCATCGGACGATGAAATACTCATTGAGCCGTTCAAATTCACAAACGACGCTGATAGCTTCCATGCATATGACTCATCTGGCAAATCTGCTCAAAGTGGACTCGCACGGACACTTTACCAAAGAGCAGGTCAAAGAATTAAGAGTTCTCGCACATAAGTCTGTCGGTGCAAACGACAGCGCTATATCTAAGTTAGCAACCACCAACTTCAAGCGCTTTTAAAATGTCTTCAAGCTCATCTCTGCTATCCTTCGCATCTTCTCCCACACTCGCAGCTCCAACATCATCTTCCTGCGACACAACACCATCTCCTTTATGGCATCATCAAACAATAGTATTGCATCGTCTATTTTTTTATCAGCATTCATTTAGTTTTTCTCTATTTGATTATAAAAATGCATTGTTTCCTACGCATTAATTGCTATGAGAACAATGCATTCTCTCACGAATACCCATTCTATATATGGCATTCGATTGTTATTCCGAGTTCATTTACTTGCCGCTGTACTTGTTCTAAAAAATCCATAGCCTTTTTTGTTGGTTCATACTTAAAATGGATTTCAAAAACAGCATATTCTATTAAATCTTCTTCATAAAATTCGTTATATTGATGTTCCTCGCAGAATGTAATATAAGAATTTATTTTTTCTTGTAGTCTTAGTAAATGATCATACTCATTTTTC
>NZ_JBEHVV010000149.1:0-1036 GCF_040227395.1 Coprococcus sp. RTP21428st1_C9_RTP21428_210409 | reverse complement strand
AGGGATCGGAGAGTACGGCAGTGTCATCTACATATCGGGCAACAGCGCAAAGGAGCAGACGCAAGTCATATCATACGTGATCATGCAGAAGCTCAGCTACATAGACTATGCCAGCGCAACAGCCATAGCACTGGTGATGCTGATAATATCATTTGTACTGTTGTTCGCGATCAACATAGTACAGCTGAGACAGTCGAGAAGGACAAATCTACTATAAACCTATAATAAGTTACGACAATCATTGATGCGCAAATGCACAAACGAAAGGAGGAAGCACGATGAGCGAACAGGAAAAGCTGCAGCGCGGCAAGCGCAGGACAAAGATAATACTGATAACCGTGACGGTGCTTTTCATAGTGCTCATGCTTGTTGTTCCACTTATATCGGTGATAACAAGTGCGCTGAAGGAGGGCTTTAAGTTCTACCTGCAGTCCATCACGACAGAGTACGTGATAAGTGCACTTGGTGTCACACTTATTGCCACAGTCATAGCTGTGATGGTAAACACATTTTTCGGAATATGTGCGGCATGGCTGCTGACGAAGTTCTCCTTCAAAGGCAAGCAGGTGCTGGCGACACTGATAGACATTCCGTTTTCCATATCACCTGTCATCGTAGGTCTTGCCTACCTCATGACATTTGGAAGACTCGGATGGACGTATCCGGCGATCAGATGGATCAATGATATGCTGGGAACAAATATCAGGATAACTTTTGCAGTTCCGGGCGTTGTGCTTGCTACCATATTCGTGACATTCCCATTTGTGTCAAGGGAGCTTATCCCGGTGCTGAACGCGCAGGGTAAGGACGAGGAGGAGGCTGCGGCGCTCATGGGAGCGAAAGGCTTCACGATATTCAGAAGGATAACACTTCCCCAGATGAAATGGGGACTCATATACGGAATCATTCTCTGTACCGCCAGAGCACTCGGCGAGTTCGGTGCGGTAAATGCACTGTCCAAGACAAGGGGCGGGACATTTACACTTCCACTTGAGATCGATGCGCTGTACATGTCGGGAACGGAGGAATCCATCAC
>NZ_JBEHVV010000148.1:0-1240 GCF_040227395.1 Coprococcus sp. RTP21428st1_C9_RTP21428_210409 | reverse complement strand
ATGTATATCTGTGCAGTGGAGACTGCAAGAAGCGCTACGAGGAGGAGTACGGTAAGGAATCCGTGGATGGTGGAGTTATGATGTGGGAGAAGAACAGTAACTACCCGATATTCTACTCCATGGATATCATCAACCAGAGCTTCTTCGAGGAGGTAAACCACAGCATCAATGAGAATGTGGAGTACGAGAAATCCTTCAGATATTCGCTGAGAGAACAGGTTCACGATGAATATCTGAAATAACACAGAGGTAGGCAGACCATGAAGAAATGGTACAGGATAGCAGCCGTAGTGGTTGTCATGGTGGCTGTGATTGCTATGGTCATCATATCAGGCGTGAGACGGTCAGGTGAAAGTGAATATACAAGGAACACGATCACCATGGGAACGGCTGCGTCATTTACAGTGTATGGAAGCCATGGCAGTGAGAATATAGACGGGATGCTGAAGCTCATAGACAGCCTGGACAAGGATGTGCTGTCATGGCGCTCAGCGGACTCTGAGATATACAGGGTGAACAACACATATAAGCCTGATGAGGATATCACGGTGAGCAGCGGACTTGCGGGTGTGCTGAAGCAGACGCTTGACATATCGAGGGCTCATGACGATCTGTTGGATATCACCATACGGCCTTTGGCGGATGTGTGGGGGATAGAAGATGGCAGGACAGAGATTCCATCACAGGCGGATATAGACAGTGCACTGAGGCTGGTGGATGTGTCAAAGGTAAGTGTGGATGGCGATACGTTAAGGATATCAGAGCCTGGCATGATGCTTGATCTGGGAGCAGTCGGCAAGGGATATGGCTGCGACATGGCAGCAGAGTATCTCAAGGGTACTGATGCGGCCGGTGCATGTGTGGCCCTGGGCGGAAGTATAGTTGTGTACGGAAGCAAGCCTGATGGTACAGCCTGGAAGGTCGGTGTCAAGGATCCGAGAGCCGGAGAGGGAACGACCATGGGTGTCATAAGCTTTGGCGATGGGGAGACGGCATTTGTATCCACATCGGGAGATTATGAAAAGTATTTTGAGCAGGATGGCAGGAGATACCACCACATACTTGATCCCCGGACTGGATATCCGGCATGGAATGGCACTATAGCGGCCACGGTAGTGTGTGATAACGGACTGACCAGTGACGCCTTGTCTACACTGTGTATGCTGATGGATAAGGATAAGGCTATGAAGACCATTCAGGAGTATGGTGCGGAGGCCGTCATCATAGATGAGGATAAGAA
>NZ_JBEHVV010000147.1:0-1281 GCF_040227395.1 Coprococcus sp. RTP21428st1_C9_RTP21428_210409 | reverse complement strand
ATCCGGAGTACCACGAGACACGAGAAACCTTGTGGGAAGGCGGAGGGACCACCCTCCAAGGCTAAATACTACTCAGTGACCGATAGCGCATAGTACTGTGAAGGAAAGGTGAAAAGGACCCCGGGAGGGGAGTGAAAGAGAACCTGAAACCCTGTGTTTACAAGCTGTGGAACTACGTTAAGGTAGGACCGCGTACTTTTTGTAGAACGGTCCGGCGAGTTTCTTGTACCGGCAAGGTTAAGCACTTAAGGTGCGGAGCCGAAGTGAAAGCAAGTGTTAATAGCACGCATAAGTCAGTACAAGAAGACCCGAAACCGGGTGATCTACCCATGTCCAGGTTGAAGTCGCCGTAAAAGGCGATGGAGGACCGAACGCACATCCGTTGAAAAGGGTGGCGATGAGGTGTGGGTAGGGGAGAAATTCCAATCGAACCCGGAGATAGCTGGTTCTCCTCGAAATAGCTTTAGGGCTAGCCTCGTATTAGTCTTGCGGAGGTAGAGCACTGAATATCCTAGGGGGCGTCAAAGCTTACCGAAGATTATCAAACTCCGAATGCCGCGTAGATGATGTACGGGAGTCAGACTGCACGAGATAAGTTGGGTAGTCAAAAGGGAAAGAGCCCAGACCACCAGCTAAGGTCCCAAAGTGCGTGTTAAGTGGTAAAGGATGTGGGATTTCGAAGACAACTAGGATGTTGGCTCAGAAGCAGCCATACATTCAAAGAGTGCGTAATAGCTCACTAGTCGAGAGGTCCTGCGCCGAAAATGTCCGGGGCTAAAACACGACACCGAAGCTGTGGATCCGAAAGGATGGTAGAGGAGCATTCTTAAGTCGACGAAGCTGTACTGTAAGGAGCAGTGGAGAGTTAAGAAGAGAGAATGCCGGAATGAGTAGCGAGATTTAAGTGAGAATCTTAAAGGCCGAATATCTAAGGTTTCCAGGGTAAAGCTGATCTTCCCTGGGTAAGTCGGGGCCTAAGGCGAGGGCGAGAGCCGTAGTCGATGGATAACAGGTTGAAATTCCTGTACTGCTTATGAACAGAACTGTGGGGACGCAGAAGGAGAGCACGAGCCGGAAATGGAAAAGCCGGTACAAGCGTATAGCAGTCATGCAGGCAAAACCGCATGAAAAATGTAAAGCGTTATGTGGATCGAACATTAGTAGAGAAGCGTGTGAGCCAGCTGCCAAGAAAAGCCGCTATTGTTTCATAAGTACCCGTACCGTAAACCGACACAGGTGGATGAGGAGAGAATCCTAAGGCCGGCGGGAGAAGTGTTGTTA
>NZ_JBEHVV010000146.1:0-1259 GCF_040227395.1 Coprococcus sp. RTP21428st1_C9_RTP21428_210409 | reverse complement strand
TGATGGATGCCGACATGCAGGATCCGCCAAGTCTGCTCCCGGAGATGCTCGGTATACTTGAGCAGGGAGAATATGACAGTGTGGCGACCAGAAGAGTCACCAGAAAGGGCGAGCCGCCGATAAGATCATGGTTTGCGCGGATGTTCTACAAGATCATCAACAAGATATCCGACTCCGATGTCGTGGATGGCGCCAGGGATTTCAGGCTTATGAAGGCAGAGATGAAGGATGCCATCGTGTCGATGTGCGAGTACAACAGATTCTCCAAGGGAATATTTGGCTGGATCGGGTTCAGGACAAAATGGCTGGAATACGAGAATGTGGAGAGAGTTGCGGGCGAGACGAAGTGGAACTTCTGGAAGCTTTTCAAATACGCACTGGACGGAATAATCAACTTCTCCGAGGCGCCGATGAGTATAGCTTCAGGATTTGGAATATTTTGTACATTTGTCTCATTTGTCATGATGCTGTTCTTCTTCATAAGAAAGCTGGTGTGGGGAGACCCTGTTGCGGGATGGCCGTCACTTGTGTGCATCATACTGTTTATATCAGGACTCCAGTTCCTGTGCATAGGAATAATGGGCAAATATATCGCCAAGACATATATGGAGACCAAGGGAAGACCACATTATATAATTTCCGACACCAATAAAGACGACGTGAATAAGATAAATTGATAACATTATGAAGCTGTATTGTGATGGAATGATTATGATACAGCTTTATTTGGATGATAAGACGTTTTATGTAATATTTACATCCGTTACAGGTACATATAGTTGTAATTTGACTACTTGATAGCTTATAATTTAGATGATACTGTTTTAGTCAAATGGGGCTTATGTTTGGTAGACATGGGGGTAACATGCAATGAATCTTACAGTAAAATGTCCATCCTGCGGCGGTGTTGTGGTACTGAATCCTAAGACGAGGCAGCTGCAGTGTACGCAGTGTGATTCGGTGATCAGCAGAGGCATAGGAGAAGAAAACTCTGCCATGGTCAGGAATGAGGATGGAGAGCTTGTAGATAAGAGAAGCTATAAGGCAATTCAGAAGATTGCCAGAATAAAAAGATACATAACTGATGCCACGGATACGATATACACATTGGATGAGATCAATATTGGAAAGGATGATGAATCACCAAGGTATATGGATATGAATCTATATGAATGTACATCCTGTGGTGCAAGACTTATGGTGAAATCCACGGAAACTTCCAGTTTCTGTGCGTATTGTGGGCAGCCGATGATATTGGT
>NZ_JBEHVV010000145.1:0-1306 GCF_040227395.1 Coprococcus sp. RTP21428st1_C9_RTP21428_210409 | reverse complement strand
CTGACAGCGGAACCATAGAGCTTCAGGGCAAAGAGATACAGGCGCTTAAAGGTGCGAAGCTTGCGCAGTACAGAGGCAGGGAGATAGGTTATCTGTTCCAGAATTTTGAACTTCTGGACAATCTAACAGGCAGAGAGAACATTATGGTTCCGTTGTCAATACACGGTGTATCCGAGGATGAGAGCAGAAACAGACTGGAAAAGCTTTCATCATATCTGGAGATAGATAACGTGCTTGACAAATTCCCATCGCAGATGTCTGGTGGTCAGAGACAGAGGGTTGCGGCCGCCAGAGCACTCATACTTAATCCGGGGATCATTCTTGCGGACGAGCCGACCGGAGCACTCGACTCAAGAAATGCAAAGGCACTCATGGAGAAACTGTTGGGACTGAACAGGGATGACAACACTACCATACTTATGGTGACCCACGACTCAAATGCGGCCAGCTTCTGCAAGAGGATACTCTTCATACAGGATGGCAGGATATTCCATGAGCTCAGAAGAGATATGGAGAGAGAGTCACAGCAGGAGTTTTATGAGAGGATACTCAAGCTGATGGCGCAGATGGGAGGAGGCAGCGCAAATGTTCTTTAAACTCGCAATGAGGAACAGCCGGAGAAGCAGGAAAGAGAATGGTCTGTTCTTCGCTTCGCTGGTCGTGTCCATAGTGGCATTTTATATCATATTGGCGCTGTCCCATCAGGATGTGATGATATTCCTGAGAAGTCTTGAAAGCGATGCGGTGAACAGTCTTCTTCAGATAGCGGCGGTGTTCTATGTATTTTCACTGGTCATGTTGTTCTTTCTTATATACTATGCAAGCAAATACCAGCTCGAACGACGGAGGCACGAACTTGGAATGTATATAATGATGGGGATGAGGAGATCAAAGCTTTTTGCCCTGCTGATTGCGGAGGATCTGGGCAGCAGCGTAGTGGCTCTGCTCATCGGACTTCCTATAGCGATCCTGATGTCTGAGGTGGTCAGCCTTCTCACAGCCAGACTGGTAGGTCTTGGCGTTATAGGTCATCACGTATCATTTTCACTGCAGGCAGTCATACTGACAACTGTTGGATTTGTAGCGATAAAGCTTGCAGCATTTCTCATACTGAGCGGTAAGCTTGCAAGAAAGCAGATAGGCGATCTCCTTGTAGATACACCGGAGACAGAGAAGAAACAGCTTCCGGCTCCTGTGTATGGTGTGAGTGCAGTCCTCGGTCTTGTTGCGCTGGTCATTGCATACTGTCAGGGAATAGGTGGCTATTCGTGGATCAGCGTAAAATATATGGCGGTCACCATAACAC
>NZ_JBEHVV010000144.1:0-1465 GCF_040227395.1 Coprococcus sp. RTP21428st1_C9_RTP21428_210409 | reverse complement strand
TGATATGTACCCTCTTTACTGGACAACCAGTAAGGAGGGTATTTTTATGCGTTATAGTTATGAGTTTAAAATGATGTGTGTTGAATTGTATCATTCGGGTTCGTATCCTGACATCCCAGAGGGGCTGAATCCCAATACTCTCAAAAGGCATATACGAGAATGGTCCAGATTGGTTGATTTACATGGTCCAGAAGTTTTAAAACATAAGGTGTTTAATAAGGTATGGACACCCGAAGAAAAACTTGAACTGATTTCAAAGGTTATTGCAGGCACACCAAGAACGAAAGTTGCCATAGAAGCAGGCATTAATGCAGGACTGCTTTATCAATGGGTACACAAATATAAATTACAAGGATATAATGGATTGGTAGAAAGTAAAAAAGGACGACCAACAAAGGAACCGAGAATGAAAAAATCAACAAATCCATTACCTTTAACAGAATCGGAACGAGAAGAACTGATACGCTTGAGAACTGAAAATGAATATATCAAAGCCGAGAATGAAGTAATAAAAAAACGGATCGCCTTGAGGCAAGAAAAATGGGTTGCGCAACTCAAGGCGAAAAAGCAGCAATCATCAAAGAACTCAGAGAAAAAGGATATCAACTAAAGTATCTCCTAAAAGCAATGCATATGGCTAAATCTACTTACTATTTTGAGATTAACAGAAACGATATTGTTGCCGAACGCAATCAAGAAGTACTAGAAGAAATAAAAAATATTTTTGAGGAGAACAAACGCAGATATGGCGTAAGAAGGGTTCACCAGGAACTTATTAATCGCGGGTATCAGGTGAACCATAAGAGAGTTCAGCGTCTTATGCATGAATCAGGATTAGCCGGCAAACGACCAAAGGAGAAATATCAT
The DNA here is from genome assembly GCF_040227395.1 of Coprococcus sp. RTP21428st1_C9_RTP21428_210409. Taxonomy (NCBI): domain Bacteria; kingdom Bacillati; phylum Bacillota; class Clostridia; order Lachnospirales; family Lachnospiraceae; genus Coprococcus; species Coprococcus sp. RTP21428st1_C9_RTP21428_210409. Next base: position 598 of record NZ_JBEHVV010000144.1, on the reverse strand, counting down.
TCCTATAAGGGACAAGTTGGTAAGATTGCTGATAATATAATAGGCAGAGATTTCAGCACAACTTCGCCTTTACAAAAATGGACCACAGATGTGTCTCAATTCAATTTTTCATGGGGAAAGTGTTATATATCGCCAGTGTTAGATATGAATACAAACGAAATCATTTCATATGATTTATCTAGGACTCCTAATCTTGGCCAGATAGAAAGAATGCTAAATAAAGCTTTTGAAAAATTTCCTTCTGTCGAAGGATTAATATTTCATTCTGATCAGGGGTGGCAGTATCAGCATGTCAATTTTAGAAATGCCTTACAAGAACATGGCATTGTACAATCCATGTCACGGAAAGGTAATTGCTATGACAATTGTATTATGGAGACATTCTTTGGAAGATTGAAAAATGAGATGTATTATGGTTATGAGAAAGACTATTCTTCCTTCGAAGAATTCTCACAAGCGGTTGAAGAATATATAGATTATTATAATAACAAAAGAATTCAGGCAAAAACAAAATGGATGCCACCTGTACAATACAGGATAGCATCCATGTGTTCAGCCTAGTTCATAAATATGTGTCCAGGATTCTGGGTACATATCA
>NZ_JBEHVV010000143.1:0-1611 GCF_040227395.1 Coprococcus sp. RTP21428st1_C9_RTP21428_210409 | reverse complement strand
GTCAAGCACTATTACCTTGCAACTATCACACATAGTATTGTATAATGTTACCGTTCAGAGCCATGCAGCACAATATAAGAAATGGCTTGTCATGCTTGCATGAACAAGACATTTCTTATATTGTGCTATACGGCGGATACGCCGCACCGAACAGGCTCGTAAGAGACTGTGAGGTGGCATGGCTCTGAATGCCGCAGGGCACACCAGCCGAACAGGCTCGTAAGAGACTGTGAGGTGGCATGGCTCTGAATGCCGCAGGGCACACCAGCCGAACAGGCTCGAAGAGACTGTGAGGTGGCATGGCTCTGTGTATACATTATGAAAAGAGGATAGATTATGTTAGAGCAGAACAACGGAAAAAAGCCTAAGAAGTACGCTGGTATTCTGGCTCACCCGACATCATTCCCAAGTCCTTATGGAATCGGAGATCTGGGTCCGGGCGCTTATCAGTTTATCGACTTTCTTGCAGCTTCAGGATTAAATCTGTGGCAGGTGCTTCCACTCGGTCACACGGGCTTTGGCGATTCACCTTATCAGCCATTCTCAGCATTTGCAGGACAACCACTTATCATCGATATCGACTACCTCAGAAAGAAGAAGTTACTTCTGGACGAGGACTTCTCAGCTATGCCTGACTGGGATCCTGAGAAGATCGACTATGGAACACTTATAGAATTCAAGACTGGCCTTCTGAAGAAAGCGTACGAGAGATTTATCGACGCTGACTATGCAGATGATATGTCAGGAGACGAGGATCTCATGGCAAAGTTCGATGCATTTGTCAAGAATACATCATGGCTTGCTGACTACTCTCTGTTCATGGCAGGCAAGGATGCGCACGAGGGAATGCCTTGGTACATGTGGGATGATTCACTGAAGAAGCCGACCGCAAGGCAGAAGACCGCATGGAAGAAGAAGCTTGCAGACGGCATCGGCTACTACAACTTCCTCCAGTTCCTTTTTACAGAGCAGTGGCAGGCCCTCAAGACATATGCAAATGATCTCGGAATCAGTATAGTAGGTGACACACCTATATTCCTCGCATGGGACAGCGCAGACGTATGGTCCAATCAGGAACTGTTTCTGCTGGATTCAAAGGGATACCCTATCGAGGTTGCAGGTGTTCCACCAGATTATTTCTCAGCTACCGGTCAGCTCTGGGGCAACCCTCTGTAAAACTGGAAAAAGCATACCGAGACAGGCTATGCATGGTGGATAGAGAGAATCAAATATCAGCTCACAGTAACAGATTTCCTCAGGATAGATCACTTCAGAGGATTTGACCGTTACTGGGCAGTGCCTTACGGTGAGGAGACCGCCATCAACGGCGAGTGGAAGCCAGCTCCAGGGCTGAACTTCTTCACACAGCTCGAAGCTAATCTCGGCTACCATCTTCCTATCATCGCCGAGGATCTCGGCGAGATAGATGATTCAGTCATAGAACTCAGAGACAAATTCGGACTTCCTGGAATGAAGATCCTTCAGTTTGCATTTGAAAATCCAAACGAGAACGACTTCCTTCCACATAACTATACACCTAATTGTGTATGCTATACAGGAACACACGACAACGACACCACCCTTGGATGGTATACGCAGGCTTATGAGGCT
>NZ_JBEHVV010000142.1:0-1601 GCF_040227395.1 Coprococcus sp. RTP21428st1_C9_RTP21428_210409 | reverse complement strand
GTCTGAAGGTCCTCTCCCTTGAGATCCTCAAGATCCTTGATATAGCCCTCAGCCTCCTGAATACCGTTCTCTCTGGCCTTCTTGAAGTAAGACAGTGCCTTGCCTCCGTCTCTCTTCGTTCTGAGCAGACCGTAATAATATATTCTTCCAAGATAGAATGCAACTCTCTTGTGTCCAAGACGCTCTGCATTCTCATACCAGTTAACTGCCTTCACATAATCCTTGAGCTGCTGGTCGTATACGATTCCAAGAAGGAATGCAAGCTCAGGATCCTTAGTCGCCTCAAACAACTGCTTTGCATAGCTTATAGTCTTCTCAACATCCCTGTACGGGCTGTCCTCATCGTAGTACAGCTCTATCAGAAGGTAACTTGCCTTTATGCTTCCAAGCTTAAGAGCCTGCTTTGCGGCTCTCATGGCACCCTCATAATCCTCAAGGTAGTAGCAGTATATAGCCTCGTTATAATACTGCATATCCTTTCTGTTGGCACTGTGGTCACTGGCCAGTGTAGGATCTACAAACGCAAATGAGTTGGCTGTCTCAAATATGATCTCCTCGTACTGCTCTATGATCTCCATAGTAGCACATACGAATCTCATACATGCCAGTCTACGTCCATGATAGAAGGCAAATGACACGATTCCCTTCTCCATGTCCTTGTGATAGTAAGTCGTACATATTCCATCTGCATACTCTGTGACATACGCCTTGAGCTGCAGCTCTTCGTCAAACGCATCGTTACAGTATCTCAGGTAGTTCTCAAGAGTCATCTTTGAATCCTTTGGCACACTATCATAATATACATACATTGCAAAATCCTTATATGTAAGACTTGGTGCGTAATACTCCTCGCCTGTCGACTCGTTGATCGTCTTCACCCAGCCCTTTGGAAGCTTGTGGATGAATCCCTCAACCTGATCATGTACATATGTGTACTGATACTGAAGTCTTGAAGCCTCGATAACCTTGTAACGCGGCTCCTTTCCCTTTGCCTTTCTGGCCTCTGCTATATCCGTGTACAGCTTGTCCTTCTCCTCGAACTCAAGGCTGTCACCATGGGTACTCATGTACTCAACTCTCTCGTATGAAGCCTTTGCCTTGGCATCACCGGTATCAGCAAGCTTCTTGTACCACATCATGGCCTTGTCCAGATCGATAGGCACGACATAATCACTCTTGTTGCCGTACTCATCCACTCTGTTAAGTCCGCTCTCGTATATTGAGCCGAGGCTCATATACGCTGCCTTTATACCGTAATCTGTGGCTGCAAGCTCATAATACTTGATTGCCTTTGAGAAGTTCTGAACCTCCAGAAGCATCTTGGCAAGCTTGAATATAACATCGCCGTCATGGTTCTGATTCACATACTTCTCGTAATACTTGGTAGATTTATTCAGATCCACATCCACAACTGCGTTGCGGTACTTTCCCTTCTCATAAAACTCTGCAAGTGCAAGAAGAGCATCATCCCCATATGACTTATACTGCGCATCCATTATTCCTATGTCTGCAACCTGTTCAAGTATGTTTACTGATTCCTCAGCATCTCCGTTGTCCATAAGGTTCATGGCCTTGTTGAACTGGAGCTCCACATTGTTGAC
>NZ_JBEHVV010000141.1:0-1550 GCF_040227395.1 Coprococcus sp. RTP21428st1_C9_RTP21428_210409 | reverse complement strand
CGGTTGGGCAGAAGATGCAGGCTAAAGCCGCACCCATACGAGAGGGAGTAATAGTAATCAAACAAGAAACCACTATGCAGGAACTCCAGCAGTTTGCCACGGTCTGCAAAGAACGTTTCGGTATCGAAGCATTTCAAATCCATATACACAAGGACGAAGGATACATGAACGCAAAGCAGTGGACACCTAACCTTCATGCCCATGTAGTTTTCGATTGGACGCAGCCGAATGGGAAAAGCGTGCGTTTATCGCGTGATGACATGGCAGAACTCCAAACCATAGCATCTGAAACACTGGGTATGGAACGTGGCGTTTCTTCTGACCGCAAACACTTATCGGCTATGCAGTATAAGACCGAATGTGCGAAAGAACAGCTTCAGGAACTATCCAACGATATATCCAGTGCATTAGACAAATACAAGGACGCACAAAACCAGCTTCTTCAGCTTCAGAAGGAACTACGTTCCATTGAAACAAAGAAGAACGTCCAAAAACTCATTTCTAAGGCTTCAGAGAAGTTTTACGGCTTGATTGGAAAAACAGTCAACGATAGGGAAAAGGATGCCTTAAAAGCCAAAGTAAAGACTTTAGAGGGGGAAAATGAACAACTATCCGATAGACTGGGAAAGGCTATACTTGAAAAAGAGCGAAACAGCACAAAGGCATTCAAAGCCGAGAATGACAAGGAGTATTATAGACAACAAATGGACAACGCAAGGACAACCAGTAACCGATTAAGGACGGAGAACCAAGAACTAAAGACCGAAACCAAGGAATTGAAAAAAGAACTTGGTAAGATGAAAGACTTGTTCAATTCCGAACAACTGGAGGCTTTAAGACATCATTTCCCTAACATATCGAAAGCTATGGAAGAGGGGAAAGACCTACTCAAGCAAATCACCAGAAGCAGAGGTTTCGGTATGGGTATGTAACCCCCCCCCGCCCCCAAAGGGGGAGCGACCAAACGGCAGCCTCTCTCAATGGAGTGTTACACCGTTCGGATTCAGAAAACATTTTGCAGGGTTCGGAAAACGGTTGTGTGCTTATTCTAAAAAAAGTTTATGGTGTGGCGCTCGTCGGGACGGGTGGTCCCGCCCCTTGCCGCTAGGCGCTCCCCGACCGATGATTTTTAAGTGACTGATTTTGTGCTGTTTTGGGGGTATATTAAGAATAAAAGAAATAGAATAAGTTAAGTACTTGATACACAATATAGGGCATTTTCCATATTGGAAATTCTCATTTTCCAATCTAGAAAATACTGATTTCCTAATATAATACTAAACAGGAAAATAATATTTCCCTTAATATTGTTTTTATGGAAAATAATAGTTTACTTTGTGGAGAATAATATTTCCCAAAAACACATCAAAATGGAAAATAAAAAAGCAGTTAAGTTAACCGATTTTCAAAAGAACGAAGAAAATCCTTTTATGAAACAAGCTATAGAAGGTATTGAAAATCATGTTGTTAAAAAGTATAAGAGTAATAGTGGTGGCGATAAGAGAGCCGTAGTAGCTTTAGCCGACACTGAAACTGGAGAAGTGTTTAAG
>NZ_JBEHVV010000140.1:0-1728 GCF_040227395.1 Coprococcus sp. RTP21428st1_C9_RTP21428_210409 | reverse complement strand
GCCTCTGTACTGCGCAAGCTTCGCACCTTTAAGCGCCTGTATCTCTTTGCCCTGAAGCTCTATGGTTCCGCTGTCAGGCTTTATGACCGTTGCGATACAGTTCAGCAGTGTGGACTTTCCCGATCCACTGCTACCCATGATGCCAAGGAACTCCCCCGGCATGACCTGAAATGATATGCCGTCCAGAGCCTTAGTCTGGTTTGGCTTTTTGCCATAGTATTTCTTCAGTGATTCTATCTTTAATAAACTATCCATATTGTTCACCTTTCTTTATTTTTATTTGGGGACGGAGGTACCTGACCCCTTTTGACCTATTTTTGAAAAAGCAAAAACAGCGCCGTTCTGAAATTATAATATCAGAACAACGCTGTTATTAACACTTACACCTTATGAAAGGTTTTTACTCTGCATCCTCAGTCTTTGGGGCCTCGTGGGCATCCATGTTCTTAGGAAGCACAAGATTCAGAATGATGGCAACTATGAATACAACAGCCACACAGTTCTCAGCAAATACCGTCTGCACGATCTTAGGGAAAAGTTACTGATATGATCGCGTTTCAGTTGAACTCCGGCTTAAATGGCATGATGTGAGGGAGCGCTATGACTGATGTTCCGCTGAGTGCGGAGAAATCCACCATACCCATGCACACTGCTACTATATATCCAACCACAAGTCCGAACAGAACTGAGAGCTGCTTCCAGTATGACTTTGCAAATATATGGACGAGCAGACAGCACGCCAGCGTCAATACTCCAATGGAGTCTTTTTCCTGCATCTGTGGCTCTGTCGTGCAATACATACATGACTTTTTGTCGCATTTTTCTAATTTTTTTAGTATAATATAAACGTTGTGGGCAGCTTCTGATAACACTTGCAGCTCACAGCGTATATCAAATAATATCGGGTGCTTTGCATTTGCCGGCACCTAAAAAATGGAGGGATAACTATGGCATGGTATGATGAGGCAGTTTTTTATCACATTTATCCACTGGGACTTGCGGGAGCCCCTAAACAGAACGACTACGGTGAGCCTGTTCACCGCTTAAACACCCTGCTTCCATGGGTGGATCATATAAAGGAGATTGGCGGTTCAGCACTGTACATCGGACCACTCTTTGAGTCAGTCGGACACGGCTACGAGACTACAGATTACAAGAAGCTCGACTCCCGTCTCGGAACAAATGAGGACCTGACAGCATTTGTGGCTTACTGCCATGAACAGGGAATAAAGGTCATCTTCGACGGAGTGTTCAACCACACAGGCCGTGACTTCTTCGCATTCAAGGACATCCAGGCAAATAGAGAGAATTCACAGTACAAGGACTGGTACTGCAACGTGAATTTCTGGGGCAACAACGAGTACAACGACGGTTTCTCTTACGACAACTGGGGAGGCTACAACATTCTCGTCAAGCTGAATCAGAAGAATCCTGCTGTCGTTGACTATATATGCGATGTGATTCGTTTCTGGGTGAGTGAGTTCGATGTGGACGGAATCAGACTTGACGCTGCGGACGTCCTTGATTTTGATTTCATGAAGGCACTGCGCCGCACAGCAAATGAAGTGAAGCCGGATTTCTGGCTCATGGGTGAGGTCATCCACGGCGACTACAGCCGCTGGGTAAACGGCGAGACTCTTCACAGTGTCACCAACTACACACTTCACAAGGCTCTGTACAGCGGCCACAATGACCACAACTATTTTGAAATCGCGCACACTGTAAGAC
>NZ_JBEHVV010000139.1:0-1747 GCF_040227395.1 Coprococcus sp. RTP21428st1_C9_RTP21428_210409 | reverse complement strand
CAATAATATTCGTAGTACACTCTGTTTTTCTCTTTGACCTCTTTGTAGTAGTTCGTGTGATAAAGTTCTTCGTACTGCATTCGATTTTTTAACTGCTCTTTCCGGGCATTACGGAAAATCTCTACCAGTGTATCTCCAAAATCAACAACCCTTACTTTTTTCCGCTTGGTTGGTCCGATGATATATTTGCGCTTTGAGCCATCATATCGGATGCTGCGTCTTATGGTAAGGCATTGTTCTTCCAGATTTACGTCCTGCCATGCCAAACCACAGGCTTCTCCAATACGAAGCCCGGCATAATAGGCTATCTGGATTGGAAGTATTGCGGCTGGGTTCTTTTTTTGCAGATAAGCAAGCAGTCTTTCATAATCTTCTCGTGAAATTGGTTGGACATTTCCGTCCATATCCTCATCAGAAAACAAATCCACTTCATCCGTCTGATACCGCAGTTTAATATACTGCATAGGATTGAACGTAATATACTGCTTTGGAAATACTGCAAAGCGGAATGATTGCTGCATGACTGCGGAAAAAGAATGGATGTAATCTTTGCTGTAACCCTTTCTCTCTTTTCCATCGGGATGAACTCCCCCGAAGGAAAGCAAATCGAAGAAAGATTGCAAATGTTCAGAGGTTACATTTTTCAGTTTACGTTCTGCCAATGGGTGTTTCTTAATATTTCGGATTGTTCCGAGGTAATTCTCCACCGTACCATTGCTGAGCGTACCTGTTTTTAATTCCTCCTCTGCCCACACATCCAAAAGCTGTCCGACTGTGAGATTATCCGCTTTGGCAACAAATTTCTTTTTCTCATAATCATCCATTGCCTGACGGAGCAGTTTTTCAGTTTCACTTTTGCTTTCTGTTCCAACGCATTCTTTCTGAACAAGATTGCCGCTTGCGTCCTCTACATAGAAGCGGTAGTACCATTTCTTTCCTTTTTTTCTTACAGATCCTTTTGCCATAATCGTATGTCTCCTTTCGATATTAGACAATCGGAACTGATGAAATGCTTCGTGCGTGTAAGTATATCATAACTCCGGTTGTCTTACTATACCGATTCGGAATCTTCGTATAAGACTTCTGATAAAAGATTTGCAAGCCTTTGTTCTGCTGTTTTTGGTTTCTTGGAATAGAGCCTTACAATGTCTGCCATCTCATTAAAAGCATTGATGGTATGAGTGATTTCCCTTAAGAACATAATCTCATTATATTCCTCATTCGATTCAAACCCTATTGTTTTGGCAATATCCGTCTGACCAGCATTTCCCTTGAAGTTTTTGCAGGCGAACTGGAAGGAATCCAAAAACAGACCATATTGTTTTAACATCAGCAGTAATAAATCTTTTGAAAAAGCATCTTCTTCTTTGGTAAGGGCAAGCGGTAACTGTTCCAGAATATCTCCCATCGCATCACGAATCTGTAATTCTCTCTTATCCGTAATGTCGGTTTCATATTCATCTGTTTCCCCTTTGAGCCATTCCACAGATACATGGAGTGCTTCCGAAAGACCTTCCAGCACCATTTTTTTCGTATTGTCAATCGAACCATTCTCATAACGCAGGATTGTAGAAGCGGTAACTCCCATCTTCTCTGCGACATAAGGCTGTGTCAGATTCAATTCCAGACGGCGCTGTTTTATTCTGCTGCCTATCAGCTTGCGTAATTCTTTATCTTTCATGCTGACTGCCTCCTTTTTCGGTATGTATGAATTATAGCATTGTTTTTCCGAAATTGCAATATGCAA
>NZ_JBEHVV010000138.1:0-1744 GCF_040227395.1 Coprococcus sp. RTP21428st1_C9_RTP21428_210409 | reverse complement strand
TGTGTTATCCTCTATGGAGAATCCAAATGCTCCGAGGATCTGATTGTTTTCAACTATATAATCCGTGATGTTGACTCTGTTCAGTATCTGGCAGTTGTCAAGCTCCTCCACCGCCTTTGCCAGCAGCGGCTTCATGTTCTCGCCATTTATCTTGATATTTCTGTTGCCTCTTGCAACATACTCACCGTTCTCGTCCTTGAGGATGACCAGTCCCAGCTTCTCCATCTTGTCTGTGACACGGTTCAGCCCCTGTGACATCGAAAGCAGAAGATCTTCTCTCACGATCCCGTCAGCATCAGTCCTACAGTAATCCACATAGTCCTCAGGCTTTCTGCCCTTCACTATGTATGCGTTGATGGCGTTCACCCCCGCCGCCAGACATCCACTTCTCTTTATGTTCGCCTTCTCGGCGATGATGATGGAATAATCAGAATGTTCTCTGACGGTCAGCGCTGCATAGCAGCCAGCCGTACCACCACCGATTATCAAAATGTCCGTATGAAGTATTTTCCTGTTTGCAATACCCATATTTTCTCTCCAATCACTTTTATAATTAGATGTAGAATACATCGTTATCCTGCATTGCCTTGTTCTCCAGCAGATATGTCTGATTCTCATCAAATACATACAGCCTGTAGATGAGAACGTGGACCTGCTCCCCCGGCTTTACGACATCCTTCTCCATGGATCTCTCGGCGACGATCTCCACTCCGTTGACATCCACCGTGACGTCCAGATGGCTTCCGCGGAACAGCACATCCTTGACTATCCCCGACTCCGCCGCACTCTGGTACTGATCCAGCCTGCCGCTCTTGGATATCTTTACAAACTCAGGTCTGATGACCGCCCTGTCCGCTCCCGGCACCCTGTCAAAACCCTTGAGTTTCTCGTAGTCCTCCACAACAGTTGACCTTCCGATGAACTGTGCCACAAACGGTGTGGACGGCGTCTTGTATATCTCCATCGGCGATCCCATCTGCTCTATCTGTCCGTGGTTGGTGATGATGATCTCATCCGCAACCTCCACCGCCTCGTCCTGGTCGTGAGTGACAAATATACTCGTTATGCCAAGCTTTTCAACCATCTCCTTGAGCCAGGTTCTAAGCTCCGTCCTGACCTTTGCATCTATCGCGGCAAATGGCTCATCCAGCAGCAACACCTGTGGATTCGGTGCCAGCGCCCTGGCAAATGCCACTCTCTGCCGTTGTCCGCCTGAGAGCTGATTCGGATATCTCTTCTCCATACCCGACAGCCCTGTAAGCTCCAGAAGCTCCATAACTCTCTTCTTGATCTCCTTCTTTGGAACCTTCATGAGTTCCAATCCGAATGCCACATTGTCAAATACCGTCATGTAACGGAACAGTGCATAATTCTGGAATACAAATCCTATTCCTCTCTTCGCAGCTGGTATATCATTTACACGCCTGCCGTCTATGTATATGTCACCGGAATTTGGATTTTCAAGTCCGGCTATCATTCGGAGAAGTGTCGTTTTTCCGCTTCCCGACGGTCCCAGAAGCGCCACCAGCTTGCCCTTCTCCACACCAAAGCTGACATTGTTGGACGCCAGGAAATCTCCATATTTCTTATATATATTTTTCATCTCGACGTACATGTCGTCAGCCTCCTTTTTGTTCTCTTATTCTTCCGCACCTGATCTATCTTTCGAAACTCCTGCAAGCCATCCCATATGCAGACTATCTCACTTCGCCCTTTTTCGGGTATCGCCCCCTCGCCTCCGCTC
>NZ_JBEHVV010000137.1:0-1943 GCF_040227395.1 Coprococcus sp. RTP21428st1_C9_RTP21428_210409 | reverse complement strand
GTATGGCACAGGCTGGAGATGGACAGATGTGCGATGCTGTGATAGACCGAGGAACACTGCTGGCGATCATGCAGGCTGCAAAGAAGGCAGATGACAGCCTGCTCAGGGATTATGCAGAGACGACGGTGGCTGTTGCAGATATCAAGATAGCGGTGAGATCAATGAAGACAGGCAAAAACAAGGATTTCATGAAGAGAGCCATGGCGGAGTGCAACACTCTGGATATTGACAGGCTGGCGACGGCTGCTGTGGCTGGCATGGAGGAGATAGAGAGATACCTTGCAGATACAGCATACGCTGGTGGGGCAGAGGCACTTTCTGAGTCGGCATCGGCATTTGAGAGATGGTGTGACAACCGTATCATAGAAACGATAAAGCCTCAGAAGTACAACCCATTTACGGTGGGACCGATAGTGGCGTACATTCTGGCGAGGCTCAACGAGATAAAGACAGTCAGGATCATATTGACATGCAAGCTGAACCAGCTTCCGGAGGAGGCTATCAGGGAAAGGGTAAGGGAGATGTATGTATAAGATAGCTGTTATGGGCGATTATGACAGTATATACGGATTTGCAACTCTGGGCCTGGATACATTCCCTGTAGATAATCTGGATTATGGGGTCACGTTGCTGAAAAGGCTGGCGGAGGACAATTATGCAGTCATATATATGACCGAGGCACTGGCTTCGGATCTCAATAAAGAGATAGACAGATACAGAGAGGTTATGAAGCCTGCGATCATTCTCATACCGGGGATATCTGGCAATACAGGGGCCGGAATAGCGGGAGTAAAGAAATCCGTTGAGCAGGCTGTAGGCTCGGATATTTTATTTAATGAAGAGTAGTGGAGCATACAAATAGAAGGGAGCGTGAGCTGTTAAGTGGCTACAGGAAAGATTAAGAAGGTCGCCGGACCACTGGTCATCGCTGAGGGCATGCGTGATGCAAATATGTACGACGTGGTGCGTGTAAGTGAGAGCAGACTTATCGGCGAGATCATAGAGATGCACGGAGATCAGGCATCAGTTCAGGTATACGAGGAGACATCAGGACTTGCACCGGGAGCACCGGTGGAGTCAACGGGAATGCCTCTGTCGGTTGAGCTGGGACCGGGACTTATAAGCAGTATATACGATGGAATCCAGAGACCGCTGGATGATATCATGAAGATATGTGGTAACAACCTGAAGCGAGGAGTTGAAGTCCCATCGCTGAAGAGAGATATCAAGTGGACATTTGTGCCGACTGCCAAGGTGGGTGATAAAGTGTCGGCAGGCGATGTGATAGGAACAGTTCAGGAGACTGTGGTCGTCACACAGAAGATCATGGTGCCTTATGGTGTGACAGGAACCATCAAAGAGATAAAGGCAGGAGAATTCACAGTTGAGGAGACTGTGTGTGTGGTTGAGACAGACAAGGGTGACAGGGAGCTGACACTCATGCAGAAGTGGCCGGTTCGTAAGGGCCGTCCATATCAGGAAAAGATACCACCGATCATGCCACTTATCACAGGACAGAGAGTTGTAGATACATTCTTCCCTATAGCAAAGGGAGGAGTGGCTGCGGTTCCCGGACCTTTCGGAAGCGGCAAGACAGTTATCCAGCATCAGCTTGCAAAGTGGGCTGAGGCGGATATCGTTGTCTACATCGGATGCGGAGAGCGCGGAAATGAGATGACAGATGTTTTGAACGAGTTCCCAGAGCTGAAGGATCCGAAGACCGGACATTCACTCATGCAGAGAACAGTCCTCATAGCCAACACATCGGATATGCCGGTTGCGGCCAGAGAGGCATCTATATATACGGGTATAACTATAGCTGAGTATTTCCGTGATATGGGTTACTCGGTGGCACTCATGGCGGATTCCACATCGCGTTGGGCTGAGGCGCTCAGAGAGATGTCAGGACGTCTGCAGGAGATGCCTGGTGAGGAGGGTTACCC
>NZ_JBEHVV010000136.1:0-2005 GCF_040227395.1 Coprococcus sp. RTP21428st1_C9_RTP21428_210409 | reverse complement strand
CAGTGCAGACACCTCTGTTCATGAATGTTGGAACGGCAGCAGCCATAAAGGGAGCTGTGGCAACAACGGATCTCAAGGACATAGGATGTCAGATCGAGCTGTCAAATACATATCATCTCCATGTGAGACCTGGGGATAAGATAGTCAAGCAGATGGGCGGTTTACATAAGTTTATGTACTGGGACAGACCGATACTCACTGATTCAGGCGGATTCCAGGTATTCTCCCTGGCGGGACTCAGGAAGATCAAGGAGGAGGGCGTAACCTTCAATTCCCATGTCGATGGACGCAAGATATTCATGGGACCTGAGGAGAGCATGCAGATACAGTCGAATCTGGCATCTACAATAGCCATGGCATTTGACGAGTGTGCCCCTGCACTGGCTGACAGACAGTACGTGGAGAATTCTGTTGCGAGAACAGCCAGATGGCTTGTCAGATGTAAGAATGAGATGGAGAGACTTAACAGTCTGCCGGATACGATCAACAAGAATCAGCTATTGTTTGGAATCAATCAGGGTGCCATATACGAGGATATCAGAATAGATCACGCCAAGAGAATCAGCGAGCTTGATCTTCCGGGATATGCCATAGGAGGACTTGCAGTAGGAGAGACAGCAGAGCAGATGTACCACATACTCGATGTGACCGTTCCGTATCTGCCTGAGGACAGACCGACATACCTCATGGGTGTTGGAACCCCTGCAAATATACTTGAGGCGGTCGACAGAGGTGTTGATTTCTTCGATTGCGTATATCCATCCAGAAATGGACGACACGCCCATGTGTACACGAAGCATGGCAAGATGAATCTCAAGAATGCGAGATTTGAGACAGACGACAGACCTATAGAGGAGGGCTGCGGATGCCCTGCATGCCAGCACTATAGCAGAGCGTACATCAGACACCTGCTCAAGGCAAATGAAATGCTCGGTATGAGATTTTGCGTCTTGCATAATTTGTATTTTTATAATAATATGATGAAAGACATCAGAGAGGCTATTGAAGAAGGAAGATATCAGTCATATAAGAAATCGATGCTTGAGAGCCTTGCTGGTGGAGAAGAGTAATCAAAAAGGAGATTAGAGAATGAATTCACTTTCAACAATTTTATCATCGTCAACAGGAACACAGGCCAGTGGCGGTTCATCAGTTATGTTTATTGTTGTATATATTGCCATATTTGCTGCAATCATTTACTTCATGATGATCAGACCACAGAAGAAGCAGAAGGCCAAGACAGACCAGATGCTTTCACAGATGGAGCCTGGTGATAATATCATGACAACCAGTGGTTTCTACGGAACCATCCTTGATGTGGTTGATGATTCAACTATCATTGTAGAGTTTGGTAACAACAAGAACTGTCGTATACCGATGCACAAGAGTGCTGTTGCAGAGCTTGAGAAGCAGGGATCATCAACAGTCACAGATGATGATAAGGATAAGAAGTCAAAGATATAATAAAGGTATCATCAGAGTAAATAAAAAAGCGGTCATTATACAGTGACCGCTTTTTTTATATCCTGAAATACAGCTTCCGTGATCCGAAGACCGCCCCTTCCGGTTCCCACGGATATGTCGGGTTTGGCTGCACCGTGGAAGTCGGAACCTCCTGATATGAGGAGCCCGTGTTTTCTGGCGATCTCCCTAAGCCTTCCGGATTCATAGGCATTGTTGGAAGAGTGGTAGACCTCAAGCCCTGAAAGGCCATATGGCTTCAGTTCTTCAAGCATGTCCTCTATCTGTTTATATCCAAATCCGTATATGAGGGGATGGGCGATGAAGGCAGCCTTGCCGTAGGTTCTTATGAGTCTTATGGCATCGGCGGCCGGTATGTCTGGTGTTGGAATGTAATATTTGCATTTCTTGCCCAGATACTTTTTGAACGCCTGGTTCATGTCCCTGCATACGCCTTCGGCTATGAGAATTCTGGCAAAATGAGCTCTTGTGACGACAGTATCAGGATTGCCATGCTGCAGCTTCTCCATGGTCATGTCTATTC
>NZ_JBEHVV010000135.1:0-2139 GCF_040227395.1 Coprococcus sp. RTP21428st1_C9_RTP21428_210409 | reverse complement strand
GCAGTATGCAGGACAGTACGGCCAGCAGCAGTACGGAGCAAACCAGCAGTACGCAGCGAATCAGCAGTATGCAGGACAGTACGGCCAGCAGCAGTATGGAGCAAACCAGCAGTACGCAGGACAGTACGGCCAGCAGCAGTATGCAGGACAGTATGGCCAGCAGCAGTACGATGCAAATCAGCAGTTTGCAGATCAATACGGTCAGCAGATGAATGCACAGCAGAGTGTATATGATCAGACCGTGAACATGTATGGTGATCAGGCGCACAAGCCTGAGTCTCCAAAGAAGAGAAAGGGTATCAAGATAGCCATAATAGCAGTTGTGGCAGCGCTTGTTATCATAGCAGCATTTGTTGTTGTATTCTTCGTGTTCATCAAGAAGAGTCCTAAGGATGCGGTTAAGGACGCGATGGAGAACACAGCAAAGGAACTTGAGAACAATAATATTGTGGGTATCGTCGGAGCAGATGACATAGATGTCGACAAGCTGGACGTTCAGTCAGATTTTACCATCGACAAGGTTGCCGGAGATGGTAAGCTCGACGGTTCAACATTTACATTTGACGCAAGCACAGCCAAGAGCGACGGACAGAACAGCTTCAAGCTTGATTCTTCCATGACACTGGCAGGCGAGACAGTCAGTGCGGATGTTGTAATGATCGGTCAGACGCTCTATATGTCATGTCCTGATCTCTTTATCAAGACATTTTCATTTGACATGAACAGTGTTATGGCAGAGCTCGACAGCAAGGATGCGGGAGCCGGCGGTTCAGTTGACAGCGAGGCTCTTCAGAAGATCATAGATGAGGATCTCAAGCCGGCTGCAGATAAGCTTGCAGAGTCCATAACATATGAGAAGGTCGGCAAGGATGAGTTTACAAATGCAAATGGCAAGACTATCAAGGCAGACCACTACACAGTGACAATCACAACAGACGCTATAGATGAGTTCTCACAGGCACTGGTTGACTGTCTGAACAAGTACATGGACAGCAATCTGTCAGATGATATGATGGATCAGATGGGTGTTACAAAGGATCAGCTCAAGCAGTCCATCGGCACTATTCCATCTCTGGTCAGCGCAGTAATGACAAAGGATGCCGTTGCAAATGTATACGTAGAAAACGACAAGGTGATCCGTGTTGACTGGGATTATGATCTTGCAGCAGCAGGCGTTAAGATTTCATTCACAGCAGATTACATGGGTGACGGAAATGTCACATCAGATGCTGTAACAAAGATAGCACTTACATACGGTTCAGATGTAAATATAGAGCTCAAGAGTGAGTCAAAGACTGACACATCAGGAGATAAGATATCAACTGACAAGAAGTACACATTATCAGCAATGAGCGGCGGAGAGAGCCAGGAGTTCACAGGAAATGTGACATCAGACTATGACAAGAACAGCGGTAAGATGAGTGGAAGCATATCTGTTGATGTACAGGGTGAGACTGCTCAGGCTGCATTTGAGGGTGTCCTTGCAGATGTCAAGAAGGGCGAGTCATTCAGCATAAATGATGCAAAGCTCACAGTTACAGTATCAGGCGAGGATGTTCTTCAGTGCTCAGGAAATCTCAAGGTAGCAGAGAAGGACAACAAGATAGAGGCTCCTGCAGCAGGAGATGTGGTTGATTACTCAGTTCTCAACAGTGATGATGTAGATCAGTACATCAACATGGATAAGATGGAAAAGATCGTATCAGCATGGAGCGAGATATTTGACTCAGTAAGTGTTGACAGCAGACTTGACGGAAAGTTCGGCACCGACTCAAAGGATACTGAGGAGGAAGAGCCTGAGACAACAGAGGCAGCTACAACAGAGGAAGCAACCACAGAGAAGTCAAATGACAGCACAGAGGAGGAAGACCTTTCAAAGGTTACATTAAGCCTTGGCGATAAGTCAGTAAAGATCAATGATCCAAAGGGATACGAGAGAAGCTATGCTTCAGAGTATACCATATCTTATAATGATGAGAAGGGCGATGTATATGCAAGCTATTCTACATATACACACTATTCAGCAAGTGATCTTGTGAAGAACATGAAGGATACTTACACAGAGTATTACAACGATGAGAACTCCAAGGTCAACGAGATGACAGATGGCACAGTGAAGGCAAAGGATGGCACAGAGGT
>NZ_JBEHVV010000133.1:0-2223 GCF_040227395.1 Coprococcus sp. RTP21428st1_C9_RTP21428_210409 | reverse complement strand
CTCCATATACAGATCCGGAATAGCCGTAAACTTAAGCATTCTGTCGCCTCTGATATCCGCAGACTCTCCATATAGTGTCTCTCCTGATGTCACGTTCTCTGCCTCTATCTGTCCGGCTCCGTCCGCTGACCATGTTATCTTATACACAGGTCTGTCAAACACAGCCCTCACATCAACTCTCGTATCCTTTGGCACTTTGTATGCAAATATATTCTCTGCCACGCCCTGACTGATTCCATTTACAAGCCAGTCTGCAACTTCATATCCTTCTGCAGCCGTCGCTGTGAATTCCACATATGAAGCAGCACCTATCATATCTCCTGATTCGAGCACCAGCTTTGTAGATGTGATCATGGCGCTCACCTCACCTGTTCCCTCTGTCTCAGGACCAAATGTGAGTACATCACCAACCAGCTCAAGACCAGCCATAACTGTCATATCAGATGAATCTCCGTCAACCGTGATCTTAAGGGTATCATTTACTTTCTTGTCTGAATATAACTTTATATTCTCCGTCTCGCTTGTCAGCTTATGTCCATTTATGATCCATTCTTTTACATTGTATCCATCATCAGGCACAACCTTGAATGTGATGACAGAATCTCTGTATATGTCTGTGATCTGCGCAGATTTGCTCTCCGTCGCATCACTTATGGTATCTCCTATCTGTATGTATGAAGGGAGATTTTTTCTTGACACATCTGCACTTATAGAGCCGTGTGTCTTTCCTGACGCCTCTCCAGCAGAAGCCTTCTCTATCACTTTCAGAGAATACTCAGCCTTCACGGATGGTGCGATCTTTCTGTATGTGGCATTTACTGTCACATCCCCTGTAAATCCATCTGCCGGAGCACTCCACGTAAACGTGTATCTCTCTGTTCCGGACTCAGAATCCGCAGTCTCAGCCAGCTTTCCTTCTCCGCTGTCCTCCGCAAGACTGAATACATCCTCTCCTGCGTAATTTACCTTTATGTCAGCTATCTCATAATTTCTCTTCACCGCAAATGTGAATTTCAGATCATCCTTACTTGCATATGCGATACATCCGCCATTTGCCAGATCAGAATCTCCTGACCTTGCAGTCATCTCTGTGTCATTTCCTGATGTCCACGACACAACCG
Source organism: Coprococcus sp. RTP21428st1_C9_RTP21428_210409 (assembly GCF_040227395.1). NCBI lineage: Bacteria > Bacillati > Bacillota > Clostridia > Lachnospirales > Lachnospiraceae > Coprococcus > Coprococcus sp. RTP21428st1_C9_RTP21428_210409. The sequence continues at coordinate 1,102 of NZ_JBEHVV010000133.1, read as the reverse complement.
GCTGTTTGTAGAAGTATACGACAACCTTTGTATCCTTGCCGAGATATTCTAGTTCATACCTCTGGGCGCCAGCACCTTCTGCCTCAGCATCAACCTTCTCGCCATTTACCTCCCAGTATGCTACCTCGTAGCCTTCATTTGGAGTTGCTGTAAATACTATGTCACTTCCCTGAAGCTGCTTGTCACCGGATACAAGTGCGTCTGTACTTCCGGTAGCCACAGCATCTACCACACCGGCTGCATCATCATCCGCACCATATGTCACCTTGTATCTGTTCGGCGCAGTGTACTTAACTGTATAATCGAGGTCTGAAGCTATATCATACACTGTCATCGTCCTGAGATCCGCTGATATAGTTCCAAGTTCCTGTCCATCTGCTGCTGACCATCCGTCGAGAAGTAGTCCTGACGGAACGGTAACCTGGATGGTCACATTGTCGCCTCGGCTGACTTCATATATACCATCTTCACCGCTCTCTATAGTCACTGTGCCGTCAACTCGCTGAGCCTTGACTGTGACATCCACACCTGTTGTCACTGTAGTCTTTCCATCGCTTCCAACAGTTACAGGCGAGACTGATATTTTGAAATTCTGTGCCTCTGCAAAATATGCCGTGATAAGTGTATCCTCGCTGATCTCCTCTGCATCATATGTGAGAGATGTGTTATTTGTCACTCCATCTTCCGCGAGAACGGTCTCTGGAACTCCATCTTCTCCCGTAACAGTCCAATGATCCAGAACATATCCTGCTGCCGGAACCGCAGTGAGTCTTACCTTCTGTTCTATATGAATGTTTGCACCTGAACCAAACGATTTTCCAATTGTTCCATCCGTCACATAGTTTGCTTTGAGTGTTCCGTGAGCCTTATTGTCCGGCTTGTATGTCAGCTTGTGATATACAGGCTCAAAGTTTACTGCTACATTCATGTTTGCTTTCAGCTTAGCCATCTGGATCTGGTCATCGCTGCACGCCTTGCCACCGGATGTTCCACACTGTGGATCCGTAACTGTCTTTCCATTTAGTGACCAGCTCTTAACCTTATATCCCTTATGAGGAGTAGCAGCTAAAGTGATCGTTGAGTTCTCAGGGAGTCTTGTTCC
>NZ_JBEHVV010000132.1:0-2229 GCF_040227395.1 Coprococcus sp. RTP21428st1_C9_RTP21428_210409 | reverse complement strand
TGTAACCCATGGTCCTCTCAGATGTATCTGTCGTCTCATATCTCACGGCAGCTCCTGATTTCTTGACTGTCCTTATCATCACCTTGTATGTTCCGTTCGGATCAAGCTTTGTAAGGGTGCATGAGTTTTTCTTGGTGACCACCATACGCTTGTATGCATCACCGGTTATATCGGTTCTCTTTGCCCATACCTCGTATGATACGTCTGCGGTATTGTCCGCAGCCCATGTACACTTCAGTGATCTGTTGCCTGTCTGTATAAGGCTAGGTGCACCTGCTGCATTCATGATGAACTTTACGCCGACAACACCAGATGTCTTTCCTGTTGTTATCTTTCGTGTCTGTGAGTCGTAATACTTTGGCACTACCTTGTAGTAGTATACCGTTCCACTCTTGACCGCAGTGTCCGTGAAATCAGCAGAATATATAGTCTTTATCTTTCTGTAGCCCTTGCTCTTGTTTGTTGAGCGGTACACATCGTACTGATTTGCAAAATTGCTGGTCATCCACAGGAATACTCCCGGCTTACCTATCTTTTCTGATACATTCATGCTTGAAGCATAGAGCTGATCCACCTCTGGAATGCCCACCTTTACTGAAGCTGTCTTACTTGTAGCTATGACCTTGCTCGTCTTCACATACTGATCTGAACCGCTCACGATCCTGAATCTGTAATAATATGTAGTTCCGGTCTTCGCAGTGCTGTCAAGATATGCAAGTCTTGACGTGTAAGATTCACTTCCCGTTGCGATCGTGGTAAATGGCCCACCTGACTTGGTCGCTCTCTGAACCTCATACTTGACCTCATCTGAATGCCTGCTATCAAGATATACGCTGACAGACACATAGCCTGGTTTTGCATAGCCAGTGCTTCCGACTGTATATCCTACACTAACACTAGGATCACCATCAAAGCTCACCTTGTCAGTTTTGACCGGTGAAACCTTCTGTACAGTCACCTCTCCATTTGAATCGTAGGCTCTAACCTCTGCGTTGTAGGTGGAATCAAGCAGCGCCGGGATCTCACAGTTAATACTAAAGGACTGCTGGTCCTCTCCGTTGTACTGTTCCCCGCACTTTACTCCATTGACCCAGACCTCAACTCTGTAAGCCCGGCCGCTTGCATTGATCGTTATGGTCCTTGAGTTCTTATAAGCTCCCGCATACCATATGCTGACATTGGCTGCCGCCACATCAGCCTGTTCCTCCGCCGCCACTGTGGCAGCAGTTCTTCCGTCTGCCGCATTTTCCACACTGGCTGCCATAGCCGTGCCCGCCTCACCGAGCATCATGGCTGAAGCCAGAGCAATGCACAGACATTTTCTCGCAATGTTCTTTCTCATAATATCCCCTTTCCTTTTCTATCTTTAAAATAAAGACATGTTCTCTTTTATTTTAAATTCCCGGAGCCCCTTAGTCAATGTGGATAAACCACAGATTCATTTGTCTATAGACGACAATAGAGACCGGGCATAAAACCTCGGTCTCTATCAGCTTATCCATATTCAAATATATCGCGTGCAGCTTACTCCTCTGTGGCTGCCTCAGATGCATCTGTTGCAGTTGCCTCCACCTGAACTGATCTGTTCATGAGATAGTCAAGCACGTTCTCCTCTGTGGCATAGAACATCAGGTCTGACTCTGAGTAATACTTGTCCACGTCTGAGTCATTCTCCAGATTGTTCTTGTCCATAACCTTCTGTCTGTACGCCTTTATGTCTGCGTTATCGGCGATGAGGTCATTGTCCATTGCTATGCATGACACAACGATCTTCTCCTTCATGACGTTCTCAACTGTGGTGTGAAGGTACTCAAGGAATGATGCCTCGTCCTCATATCCATAGAAATACTTCATATATGCCTCGAAGTCGATTCCGTAGTTGTCTGCGGCACTTCTCACATTTGACACCATGGACTGAATGTAGGAAGCTACCTCATCCTCAGGATACTTGTCAAATGTAACCTTCTCCTCAACAGCCTTGAGAACAGAAGCTCTGTCTGTCTCGTCCGCGGAATCGTCCTTGTTCTTCTGAACATCTTCCTTCAGATGTGCTGTGTAGTCATCGGTTGTTGTGTACTCACCATCAGTAGCCTTCTTGACCAGTGCGTCTGTGTACTCAGGCACCGTGGTAACTGATATATAATTGATCGTAACCTTGTACTCTGCTGTAAGTCCGGCAACTGTTGTGTCGCTGTAATCATCAGGATATGTCACTGTGATCGTCTTGAC
>NZ_JBEHVV010000131.1:0-2415 GCF_040227395.1 Coprococcus sp. RTP21428st1_C9_RTP21428_210409 | reverse complement strand
GGCATAGCCTTTCTCGTTTACCATGTTTGTGATACTCGCCTCAATTCCAAGCGGAATAATATGCGTATCAGATTTTACTATTGGGTTTGTCCCTTTTGATGAATGCGAGCCCATTACTGTGTAGCTGAGCTTTGGTCCTACTGTTGGATATACATAAACCTTTGTCTTATTATATTTACGTCTGTACGAACTATAACCATATCCGCTGTTATTGTTGCTAAAAGTAAACAGCTCGTTATCTGTATTAGAATATGATTCTTTGCATGTAACCACTGTACCTGCATTATTTGTATGTACATTCTCAGCCTTAGCCGGTGCTGCAATTCCCACTGTTCCTGACACCGCCATTGCGCCTGCAACAGCAAACATCGCAAGCTTTGATTTCATCGACTTCTTCATAACCTTTTGTCTCTCCTATTAATTATCTGCAACAACCATATCCATACAATATAGTTATTGTAAGATTTCACCCCAAGACTCACCGCTCCAATTATCAGCACACCTGCTATACCACGATCCTCATCGCTTCTGTATTTTCTGCCCAGCAGGATCTGTGTTAATAATATTCCCAGCTTGTTGTTTAGATTATCTATTCGACCACCTCCACTTTTCTTTTATCATACAACTACTTAGATTGCAATATATTTTACTTAATTTGTTATGAACGGTATCTATCATGTCATAAACGACAATTGACGCGGTATAAATTGGCTTTGTATAATGTTTCAAATATATTATCTTTATGGAGGTTGCCATGATACATCATATCGTAGACTCTTTTTGTTATATTATTGAAATTTTATATGATCTCATCATGCTCTCATCCATTGCCGGAGTACATATAAAAGAAATGCGACATCCTGTGATAAGTGCAATTTTATACTTTTGTTTGGGAACCTTTTTTTCATCCCTGTTTCCAGGTGCGCTTGGGTGGATCATCTTATGTTCACTAGCCTATTTAACGACTCTTTTTATCTTAAATACGACTATATTTAATTCTCTAATTGCCTTCGTCATATCACACACTTTTATCCTTCTTATTCAAAATTCTATAATTCTGTTATTTTACAGAGTGAATTTTAATAATCAGATAGCCTCCTCCATCGCAGGCTCCCTGATTACTTTTTCTATTGCTTGTGCTATATGCAGGCTACTTCCATTCCATAGCTTCTACTCTCAGTTGATTAATGGCAAATTTTTATCCAAGTACCTTGTAATACATGTTTTTCTGATAATCATGCTTGAGCTGGGACTGCGTAAATACAGCACATTTAACACAATCATATATATCCCCCTCATCTCATTTTTCACCGTGATAGTCCTCATCACCGACATAGTAATCCTCAGCCAGCAACAGATCATCAGCAAGCAGCAGCACGATCTGACAAATTACAACATCTATCAGCCTATGATGGATGATCTGATTGAGGACGTCACGGGAAGGCAGCATGACTTTGACAATATATTGACCGGTATTCGAATGCTTCCATATACACACACCGACTACAGTTCATTAAAGGAGGCTCTTATCAGCAGTTCAGATGAGGTTATATCCGAATACAGAACCACCGAGCTTCTGAAAATCAACATGTTCGTGATCGCCGGGTTTATATACAGCAAACAAAAGCAGGCAGAAAAGGCGCACAAAAAGCTGAATATTGTCGTTCACAGCTATCTGCTCGAGAGCCGGATGCCTGAATATGAGCTGGTCAGGGTTCTGGGAATACTCATCGACAATGCACTGGAGGCCATATCTGAGCACGATAGTATGACTCTGCACCTGGATAGCCGTGACGGCAGGATCATCATCACCACTCTGAACAAAGGTCCTCTGCTAACACCCGAGATCAGAGCAAAGCTTTTCACGGCAGGCTATACCACCAAGACCTGTGATCGTCAGAAGCACGGTCTTGGTCTTTACAATCTCAGGCGTCTGGTATTTAAATATAATGGAAAAATATATCTGGAAAACGATTATCTTCTGGATGATACTCTGGTGCGTTTTGAAGTAATGGTTTAAAATACAACACATAGAAGGAAGGAGTCTTTTATAATGAGAGCTTTGGTAGTTGAAGACAATGTGGCACAATTAAATGGTCTGGCAGAAATAATAGAAGAAAGCTTCCCCGACATAGAATGTCTGAAGGCCGCCTGTTATGATGATGCTCTGGCTCTGGCAGATTCGCACAGCATCCAGCTTTTTCTGCTGGATATACAGCTTGGCGCCGACCCGGATAAGGACGGAATAACGCTGGGAGAACAATTGCGGAGGAATCCGCGTTATCAGACAACTCCTATTTTGTACGTGACAGCTCTTGTAAACGAAGCTCCCAGAGCGATCCACAAGACCAACTGCTACGATTATCTGGTCAAGCCCTACTCACAGCAGGATCTGATAGAATCTGTCTCCAAGCT
>NZ_JBEHVV010000130.1:0-2498 GCF_040227395.1 Coprococcus sp. RTP21428st1_C9_RTP21428_210409 | reverse complement strand
GTATAGAAACAACAGGATGGAGAAAATGGCGGAAATAGAGAAGGTAATATTTATGAATATGTGCATGGTATATGATCACGCTGGGCGTGTACTTGCACTCGATAAAGTAGGGAAAAGCTATTCCGGAACGACATTCCCTGGTGGACATGTGGAACCCGGAGAGACATTCACAGAATCGGTGATACGAGAGATATATGAGGAGACCGGGCTGACCATAAGCAATCCAAAGCTCACCGGAATATATCACTGGATGACTGGAGCTGTGAGAAATGTCGGATTTCTGTACAAGACGGATGAGTATCAGGGGGAACTTATATCTTCAGAAGAGGGCAAAGTGTACTGGATATCGGGAGAAGAGTTTCTGCGAAAACCGCTTGCACCAGGAATGGAACAGGTGTGGCAGATGATGCACGATGACAGTGCGTCGGAATGTCTGCAGACACTTACGGAAAATGGCATAGTTTCAAAGATACAATAACAATAAAAGTTTAATGGGATTTATGGGGAAAAGAAAATGTCAATATTTTCAGATATATCAAATCTTTCAAATAAAAAACGTAAATTGGAGGTGCCAGCGCCAGATACAAAATTGCTCGTGAGGGGGATAGTGTTGTTGGCATTGGGACTTCTCGGAGCCTCAGTCTATACAGTTGAGGATATAGATAAGACGCCGGCTCTTGTTTTTCTGTGTATTGGAGCGGCTTTGATCATAGCCGCTATAATTTCTTTGATCTGTTATGGAAAACAGGTGACAGCATTTAAGAAATATACTCCAACATGGGAGAAACACAGAAGTATATTTGATGATTTTGCCATAGAATTAAATCATTGGTATGATTCTGACATGCGTCCACGCAGCTGTGATGGAGACACATCATATATTCTTCGCCTTCAGAAGGATAGAATGGCACGGAAGGGCATTCGTATGATACAGCATACATCACCTGTGAAGAGAGAAACGATGGGAACTACAAGAGTGCCTCGAAAGACATCCTGGTACACAGTTGATCTCATGTATGAGGGTGTTGACAGACATCTGCAATTCCAGAATTCAACGGCATAATATATGAGCGTGTAACTGAAGATACGATGTACGAGACAGTTGTCCATACTCCAAATGAGCAGGAACTTACACGTATGTCCATGTCTTGTCCAAACTGCGGTGCAGTTAGTCCTGTGGCAGCTCTCACGGAAGGCTGCCCTTATTGTCGTACGGTTTTTCGTATCAGTGATCTGTTTCCCCGTGTAACAAATATATTTTTTATACGAGAGAATGCTTCTACAAAGAATCAGAAGAAGATGGGAAAGGCCACAGGGATAACAATGCTGGTTTTCTTCCTTGCATGTTTTATACCTTCTTTTCTCGACCGGGAAACTCCAATACCGCAGGCTTTGTTAATGTCATTTTTTGTAGCACTTATTATGGGCGGAATATTTGGATATATAATTTCTATTATTATATTTATGACAAAACAGTTCAACAGGGATGGACGAAAGAGAATACCGTTCTGGTCCTATGTGACAACAAAAGGAAAGGTCAAAAGTGCATTTGCACCATATGATCCGTATTTTTCATTTGAGAAGTTTGAGGGACAGATCATATCTCTTATCCGTATGGCGATTATGTCAGACCACCCGGAGAATCTGGCATCATATTGTGGTGGAACATTAAATCCATATTTTCGGGATATTATAGAAATGACATATATGCAGGCTATGACAGTGCAGGATATACATATGGAGGGAAGTCATCTGTGCATGACACTCAGAACATGGTGGATAAATTACAGTGAGAAGAATGGACGCGTCAACAGGTGCGGAGACTGTATAGACGTTACACTTCGGAGAAATGTTGCTTACATGGAACCTCCTGGATTCTCCATTACATCTGTGTATTGCAGGAATTGTGGAGCAAGCTTTGATTCTGTCCGTCAGAGAAACTGCCCATATTGCGGAACCGTATATCACATGGAGAATGAAGGTTTTATAATTGAAAGACTTGAGCTGGTATAAGCAAAGAGTATAGATACAATATAAGCTGAGTATAAAGGAAACGGAGAAACTAACAGGTATAGTATCTTAAAATCTGATTATAACGAGGAATATAAAAGAAAGAAATAAAAAGAAAATAAGAAGAGAATAAGAAAATACATAATAGGAAAAACACAAAAATAGAAAAAAGAAAAAATATGCTTGACATTGTAAAATGATGGTGGTATCTTATAAAAGCTGTCGCGTGAGACGGTGTCAGAAACATCTATAAAGCATCAGATTTTGAGATTTATTCGTTATATAATCTCCCGATTATGATACGAAATCAGTTCATAAGGGCTGACGAAATGACTTGAAAAAAGATGAAAAAAGTTGTTGACATTGAGAAATGAATGTGATAGTATTTAGAAGTTGTCGCTGAGAGGCGAGAACATAAAGAACCTTGAAAAATTAACAACATGACAACCCTGAAATTCCAAACAAGAATTTCAAGAACGTCGGATCAG
>NZ_JBEHVV010000129.1:0-2606 GCF_040227395.1 Coprococcus sp. RTP21428st1_C9_RTP21428_210409 | reverse complement strand
ACATCCAAAGTATCCGTTATCACATCACAAACCTGTGCATTCTCATTATATTGAACATCAAATTCTTGATTTATTTCCGGCATAATCAACCTGGACTTAATCATGAACTCCTCCTTTACGGATGGAGCATCTTCAATAGAAAAACTGCATCTGAATCAAGATTTCTGATTTGATGTTTTCTTGAGCCAGATGAGCACTTTCTCTTTGTGAGATGACCAAAAGGCAGACTCTGGGCACGATATTCGAAAGAAGTAGACTGATATCAGCAGTCTGGAAAAGAATTTGAAAATTAACATAGAAAAAACGCATTATCTCCATAGCACCAAGTGCCATGAAAACAATGCGTCCTAAATTTTAAAGAAAAAATATTCAGTTGTGATTTCGGATGTTCTTATACGAAGTCATTATTAAATATAGTCTTTCATAATGTTCCAAACCCTTTTTACTTCGTCATTATATTTCTCATTCAACTGATTTCTTAATTGAACATCTGCATCATAAATAATGAAATCGCTTAACCCGCCTCTCGAAGCAAACAGTTTACTATAGCTTTCTATCAAGTATTTCATTTTTTCACCATTGCTCTCATCCGAGTCAATACAATTAACTTGTCCCATAAGAATTCTTAATATCCCGTTATATTGTCCATATCCATATTTTTGTACCATTTTGCCAATCTCTATATACGCCTCTCGCAACTGCAAAAACTCTTCATTTCTTATCATTCTTCTATCTCCAATCTATTGTAACGGTGTTTTTCCTACAACTTCAAAAGTCCATGGTGCATCTATATAGGTTTGCATAACATTATATCCTCCCACGTATACTCCACCTTGCGGTCCGACTGATCCTGTATAAATAGTAGTACCCTTTGGTACTTTAATCGCATATACATTATCTATATAAGAGCTTGCCTCATACGCACCAGTTTTCGGGTCTATCCAATGAGTCTTTACCGCTGCGTCAATTCTTACATTAGTAACAGAAGCAGGTGGCTCACTCGTAAACCATCTTCCATACGGATTTTGAGCATTACCTGCTCGATACATTATTCTATCTTCCTGTAATACTTCCATATTGTATCTGCCACCATAGAAATTCTTTGCAGGTTGATTAGGCATTTCTGCTAACGGTCCTGGATTTTCAATCATATTATATTGATAATTAGCTATATCACCTGACCAATATATAACAGTTGTACTACCACTCTCTACAACTTCTGCAACATCATCTAGCTTATTCACTTCTACATTACTTAAAGCTTTTTCACCTAAGGCAATGTCATCTGAGTTCTTGAATATCGTTGTATGGCTTAGTTCTTCAATATCCGTCTTTCTCGCTACATCTCCGATTTCTGATACGGAACTGTTCGCTGGGTTTCCTGATATAACTTCTTCTACCATATTGCTTCCCAACATTGCCAATATATGGCTGTCTGTACTTTGATAGATTGCATCACAAGCTTTATCTTCTGCTACATTCCCAATCAATATCCTTCCAGCATCTACGGCGATAGTTTATAAATCCGTGAACTTCACGGATTCAGGTAAATGACAAAAAGCTATTATTAATCTCTGTATGTCATTCACTTCGTGAACAGACAGAGATTAAAATAGCTTTTTGAGTTAAGGGTTTTGGAGTCCTAAAGTATAACCATAATTAAATATCATTATACGGATTTTTTTCAAGTATTTCATTAATCTCTTCATCTTTCCTTTTTAAAAAATCCTCACCAAATAAAGCAAATATTTTTTTTTCTTTCTCAAAGAGTGGTCTTCGGAAATCTTTTCCTTTCTCTTGATTATTCATGGCATACTTCATAGTAATATTTGTTGATAATATATTTAAAGCATACCACAATACTTCTCGTTCGTCATTTACAACTATATCACTTCTTATCTTCCCCTTTTCTGCATAAAGAATATGATAATTTGAATTTGTACTAAAAATGTATGTTCCCTCAGCACTATTATCATCCCCTTTTTCGAAAAAAACATTACTGTATGAAATCTCATCTAGTTTATCATTAATTTCACTCATAATATATTTTTGCAGTTCATTTGTTGTTAACATAGTTTTTCACCTCTCTCTATTTATTTTGGCACTATATAGCCTTCTCTAATTAATTGTAAAATCGGCATTGGCAATTCATATTGTAATCCTCCACCTGCAGAACCTCCCCATGCTGCAATCTCTGCTTGGATAGTGTTTGGTATTTCCTTTATAACCCTAAATTCCTGATAAATATTAGGGTCAGTAGTTGGTGGCAATGCTAATTTATCTGCATTTGCACCTGTTTGTGTTACAAAGTTACTCTTATTCCCAATATTTCCATACCGCCCAAATGTATCTCCTGGTTTTAACGACATATTTACTTCTGTTCCTGGTACAGCTCCGTTATTTGGTGGATAATTTATTGTACCATCTGCTTTATACCAACTTGTTTCACTTCCACCCTCACAAATAATACTACTTTCAGACTCCACCCGTCCTTTGCTAGTAGACATAACCTTATTCTTTCCATCTGCCTTTGACGATGACTTTCCACCCTCAAAAACTGACCGCAAAACAAATGATGTTATTGCACACTCTGCCCAGGTCTTGGC
>NZ_JBEHVV010000128.1:0-2555 GCF_040227395.1 Coprococcus sp. RTP21428st1_C9_RTP21428_210409 | reverse complement strand
ATATATACCATATTGGCTGGCATCTTATCATGTTAGAAAAAAGCTCAAGTATGTATTTCAGGAGAATGAAAAAGGCGAGCGCGTTAGTAATTATGAAAAATGCTTTGGTTCTATAGCAGCAGTTGCACAGAAAACTGCAGACAAAACAGTCACACACAATTGTATGAGAGATTGTGAGTGTACAGTTCCAAGGGTACCTGGTGATGCAACAAGAAGATTGAATGATCACATTTCGGCAAGACTGGAGCCTTATGATTTAGAGAAGGCTTTGACGTTTTCTCCAGAATATCTGTCCGGATTTTACACGGACAGGTACGATGTACCAGCTGCCGAGATCGCAGCCGTTGCAAAGAGAAAGAGCAATGATGCGGTGAAGGAAGAGATGATGAGCGATGTTCCGAAAAACGCCCGGATTACTGAGGAAAAAACGGATATAAAGATGACAGATATCGAGTATGCATTGCTGCCAGCGTGGTTCATGACTTTTCGTTATCAGGGAATACTCTATACCGTGGCGGTGAATGGGCAGACCGGCAAGGTCGTGGGAAATGTCCCATCCAACAGATTTAAGGTTGGGGCATCCATAGCAATACTTATGACAGTGATGGTTGTGCTGTGTACATATGTATCTGTATTTGTTGGGGGACTTATGACGGATCTGTATAGGATAAGTGCAGATGTGGGTGATTCAAGTGGAGCTTTTATGGTATTTTCCGCGTATGTGGCCGGAGTTATATATAGTTTGGTGAGCTTCTGGCGTGCGATCAACAAGCTTCACAGATCAAGGATAGATATTCACAGATTCAGAAGCTATGGCACTATAGAATACGTTAAGGAAAGGCAGGATAAGACATGGGTTCGATAGTATTTTTGTATGTTGCAATAGGTATCGTGTGCGGGATATGCTTAACGGTATCCATAGTGATTTCTGCTCTTGTAAGATCCAACAATATTGGACAGAATGAGGAGAAGAAAGCGGAATACGTTGATTATACTACATTTGTGTATCATGCAAAGTATGACAGCCACAGCCCGATTAACTATTTCGATGGATATTATAAGGATTGAGTCAGATCCTTCGATATCGCACAGAAGTTTATAGAGCAATGATATGATGACAAAACCAGGGGGATTTGGTATCATATTTTTGATATATTTTCACACAGGGAAAGGAATTGGAGGTAACAGGAATGAACGAGAATCAGGATCAGCAGTTTGGTCAGCCACAGGGAGAACAGCAGGTGGCAGATCAGGCACAGACAAATCAGCAGGCGGCGGAGAACAGCCAGCCACAGGCAGATCAGCAGGCAGCGGCTTACAGCCAGCCGCAGATGAGTCAGCAGGGAGTGTACAATCAGCAAGGCTATGGCCAGCAGATGAACCAGCAGGGTGCATACAATCAACAGGGTTACGGCCAGCAGATGAACCAGCAGGGTGCATACAACCAGCAGGGCTACGGTCAGCAGATGAACCAGCAGATGTATAATCAGCAGGGTTATGGCCAGCAGATGAACCAGGGAGCATACAATCAGCAGGGCTACGGTCAGCAGATGAACCAGCAGATGTATGGTCAGCAGGGCTACGGCCAGCCACAGATGAACCAGCAGATGTACGGCCAGCAGGGCTATGCACAGCCACAGCCGAAGAAGCCATCAGCAGCGGGCAATATGATAAATGATCTTCTCAAGAATGTGATAGGTCTTTTCAAGAGCCCTGCAGATACAGCGGGTGAGATGGTTCAGAGTGACAACATGGTTCCTGGCGGAATACTTGCAGGAGTAAATGCCATCCTCTCACTTATATTTGTAACTGTCGGATTCCTCATAATGGGATTTGACTTTGGCGATTCAATAGCAAAGGGATTCTACATGTTATTCTTCACTATAATCGCAGCAGTCATCATGACAGCAGCGGTATTTATCGCCGGAGGAATTATATTCAAGGGTGGAATCACATTTGGAAAAGCACTTAACGCCGTTGGTGTATTTGCACTTTATGAGGCAATAGCAATGGTTGCAGGAATCATATTTGAGATCATCTCAGCACTCTTCCACAAGGTTGATTTCCTCAGCGGAATCATCGGAGGCTTTGGATACATACTCTTCCTCGGAATAAGCCTTTGCGGAATCGTGATCGCAGCTCATGCGTTATTCGATAACCTTGAGACAAATGACAACTCAAAGATATTTGCAGTTATCGCTGCTATAGTTATCTCAGTATTCCTCATCACTGTTATAGATAACATCGCAGAAAAGATATTCAGTGACAGCGCAACATGTGCAGAGCAGGTACTCAGCTACTTCAAGAACGCTGCAACAGTATTTGGTTACCGTCACTGGTAAGACATAATTTATAGATATTTTACAGGAAGCAGACAGATCTGAAAATTGACAGGTTTGTCTGCTTTTGTTAAAATATAAAGGTGTTTTGGTGTTAACTTATATAAAAGGGTGGCAAAGATATGGTAAAGGAAAGGACGGGTTATGGTAAGAAAGGTTGGTTTAACTGACAGTGTTGGTTTTGCTTGTCTGGAAGATCTACAGTTGTCGAACTCC
>NZ_JBEHVV010000127.1:0-2702 GCF_040227395.1 Coprococcus sp. RTP21428st1_C9_RTP21428_210409 | reverse complement strand
CTGTACAATACAGGATAGCATCCATGTGTTCAGCCTAGTTCATAAATATGTGTCCAGGATTCTGGGTACATATCATTATGACGAGTCGTTTGGTTATGGGTATTGGGCGATAGGATCGTATGTGTCAACCGCTGACAGCACAGTGCTGAACTTCCTTGTGGACACGGGATACAGGAGCGAAGGCGATAACCTAAGTGTTGTCAACATGCCGGTGCTTGGAACTGATTCACTGCTGGGAGTCAGATACATCGTATCTGATTATGCTTTGGAGGGCATGGATAAAGTAGAGGATATTGCAGACAATGCAAATGGAGCCGGTGTATACGAGAACCCATACAGCCTGCCTATGGCATTTGTATATGATTCAGGCAAATATACAGCGGCAAAATATAACGGCAATCCGTTTGAATATCAAAATGAGCTCTACAGCGAGCTGCTCGGCAGAAAGGTTGAGATCTATAAGCCTTTAAAGTACGAGACGGTTGTAAGTAAAGCGAAGAAGCGTGTATACAAGATGGAGATCCCGGAAGGCAATTACATCGCTTATGGCAATATCCCATGGAACAGTCTGTTTAACGCAAAGCTGAATGTCAATGGAATATACAGAACCGGATATGCCAGATGGCTTTCGCCGTCAGTGTTCAATATTCCTGTAAATGAGGATCGTGATTACTACAAGGTTGTGCTTCACTCAAAGCAGAAGCTAGATCTGGATGATGGAGCAGAGCAGTTTTATGTTCTTGATCTGGATTTGCTGAAAAGCATAGCAGAGGAGCTTGAGAAAAATACCCCTGATGTGATGGATATAGAAAATGGCAGCGCAGAATTTGTTGTAAATGCCAAGGAAGGACAGAGTTTATTCACATCTATTCCTTACTGTGATGGTTGGACAGTCAAAGTTAACGGCCAGAAGGTACAGCCGGATAAGGTGGTAGACAGCCTGTATTCTATAAGTCTTGTTGAGGGTGAGAATGTTGTTGAGATGAAATTCCATGTGAAATATGCAGGCGCAGGTATTGCCTGTTCGATAATAGGTATCGCAATGCTGGTATTTGCGGAGTTTTACAGAAAACGAAGAAAATAGTTATTGAATATATTATTTTGTTGTGTTATTATGTTTCAAGTTGGTGTTAAAATTATACACACACCATTTTTTCGGAAACGGAGGTGTTAAGATGCTGAAGACAATATTAATGGTAATTTATGTTATAGTATGTATAGTATTAGCAATAGTGGTTCTTTCACAGGAAGGAAAGGATGCGAGCCTTACAAGTTCCATATCAGGAGCAGGCGGCGGATTTGACAATTCCTACTGGAGCAAGAATAAGGGAAGCTCAAAGCAGGAGATACTTAAGAAGATAACAGCAGTTCTCACAGTTCTCTTCTTTGTACTTGCATTACTGCTTGACTCAAAGCTTTTCAACTAATAATGATTTCTGATGCTTACATATATTAACTGATATATGTAAGCATTTTTTTGCTCATTATGCAATGTATTTGTGCGGTAGGGATGCGGGCATAATGTATATAGAAAGGGTTTGTTATGGATAATAAGGATTTGGAGTTATACAACAGAAGAAAACAGACGGTATATGAATTTATATGCGATGATGATTATCCGCCTATGAAGTTCAAGGAGATGTGTACATTCCTTCAGGTCCCGGGAGATGAGAGACAGACATTTCTCGATATACTGAATGACCTCACAGAGGAGGGACTGATCATCAGATCGGCAAAAGGGCGATATCAGAAGGTCGGAGAAGGGACATACAAGGGAACATTTATCGGCAATCAGAGAGGTTTTGGATTTGTCCGCGTTGAGGGCATGAAGGAGGATTTCTTTGTCCCTGAGAAGAATACCATGGGAGCGTTCCACGGTGATACAGTCCTCATACGTGCGGAGGACAGACCGAAGGGAATGAAGCAGGAAGCATCGGTTATAAAGGTACTTGAGCGTGGACTAAAGAAGGTTGTCGGAGTCTATCAGAAGAATAAGAACTTTGGATTTGTCATACCTGACAATCTGAAAATAGATGGAGACATATTTATATCCAAGGAAAATTCCATGGGCGCCATGGCTGGACATAAGGTTGTGGCGGAGATCATCAGTTATGGAGACAAAGTGAAGTCTCCGGAGGGAAAGATTATAGAGATACTTGGACATATAAATGATCCGGAGAGTGACGTGCTGTCTGTGGTCAGAGCTCTGGACATTCCAGTCGATTTTCCTGACGAGGTCATGGACAGCCTCTCACAGATCCCTGATTTTGTCAGCGCATCGGAGATGGCAGGCAGAACGGATCTCCGACATCTTCAGACAGTGACGATAGATGGCGAGGATGCAAAAGACCTGGACGATGCCATAACACTCTATGAGGCGGACGGAATGTACAAGCTTGGTGTGCACATAGCTGACGTGACCCACTATGTAAAGGAGAATTCCCCTCTGGATAAAGAGGCACTTAACAGAGGTACAAGCTGTTATCTCGTGGACAGGGTAATACCTATGCTTCCGCACAAGCTGTCAAATGGTATCTGTTCGCTGAATGAAGGGCAGGACAGATTGGCGCTGAGCTGCCTTATGGACATAGATCAGAAGGGCCACATAGTAGGACATAAGATATGTGAGACTGTGATCAATGTGGACCGTAGAATGTCATATACAAGTGTGTCTGCAATTGTCGAGGATCACGATCCAGGGG
>NZ_JBEHVV010000126.1:0-2731 GCF_040227395.1 Coprococcus sp. RTP21428st1_C9_RTP21428_210409 | reverse complement strand
ATGGCAAGCCCTGTTGTGACAGGTCCACTTGAATTGCTCTTTGCCGCATCTGTCTGGGTTGCAACTGCATCATCCGCAAATGCCTGTATTCTGCCGCCCATAATAGAAAAAACTATAAAAATAACAGCGAAAGAAACAGCCATAACGCCTCTGTTCAAATGTTTCTTATACGATTCTCTTTTCTTCATACTCATCACGCCTCATCTCTGTAGTATATTTTCATTGCTCAATTTATATATGTATATATTTCATCTATATCAGCTAAGTCCTGTCATACTCTCAAGTTTCAATATATCATCAAATATCTTCTGATAATTTCTGTTGCTTGTATCCATGTTCATGGTCGGCAGCAGCATCCTGTCAGATACCTGATACACACATAGCGGATTCTCAGATATATCAAGCTGGTATAACTCCATACCACTTTTCATAAGCTGTTTTCGCAATTTCTCGTAGAAGTAGTCGCCTATTGTCTCAAGGGTATTACCACATCCCTCAAACTCAGGAAGTTCATTAAGATACCGTCCCCTATACTGATCTATAAATGACGAGATGATTGCTTCCAACTTAAAAAAGGGAATATCCTCTTTACTATCCTTCATACCTATATAAGTGACAACTGTAAATGAGTGTCCATGTATCTTCGTTATGTCGCCATTAAAACTATGTTTTGCATTAAAGTAGGTTCTGTATATATAGTAGTTAAACAACCATACCCCTCCCGACCATAAACTTCTATTTCAACTTAATAAGACTCATTCTTATCATCTCTAAATTATAAGTACATCATTGTGATATATCAATGATGAAAAATTGCCAAAATAATGTCTGTTTTATGAACATTTTGTAACTTTATGTATAGTCAGAACGTTTCAACCGATTGCGCTGTTCACATTTTATTATCTGTTTGAGTGTTATTGATTGAATAGTCACAGAATCAGTCAAACAGTCATGATGTGAAGAGTCAAAAAAAGATCCCATCCATATGAATGAGATCTTTTTATCTATATCTGCATTATTGCCCCGACATTGCCATTTATGACTCAAGCAGTTTCTGAACACTTACAAGCTTTACGCAGAGAACAAATATCTCTGTTGCCTGCTGCATCTCCTCTGGTGTTGGGAATGAAGGTGCGATCCTGATGTTGCTGTCCTTTGGATCGTTGTGATATGGGAATGTTGCACCTGCGCCTGTGAGGATAACTCCTGCCTCCTTGCACTTGGCAACTATAGCCTTTGCACAGCCCTCCATAGCGTCAAATGATATGAAGTATCCGCCGAGAGGCTTGATCCATGAACCGATTCCAAGTCCGTCAAGCTCCTCCTCAAGAACTTTGAGTGTAGCCTCAAACTTTGGTCTCATAAAATCAGCATGCTTCTTCATGTGCTCCTTGAGTCCGTCAAGGTTCTTGAAGTATCTTGCATGTCTGAGCTGATTTACCTTATCGTTTCCTATGGTCTGTATTGTGTAATGCTTCTTGGCATCCTCAAGATTTGCATGTGATGTAGCCATAGCTGAAACTCCTGAACCAGGGAAGCTTACCTTTGATGTTGAAGCAAACTCAAATACCATATCAGGATTGCCTGCCTTCTCACACTCCCCGATGATATCAAGTATCTCTACCTGATTGTCCTCGTACAGATGATGGATGACATAGGCATTGTCCCAGAAGATCCTGAAGTCCTTAGCCGCAGGCTTGAGATTTGCAAATCTTCTTACTGTCTCATCGCTGTAGCAGATTCCCTGTGGGTTTGAGTACTTTGGCACGCACCATATACCCTTTACTGTTGGATCTGAATTTACAAGTTCTTCAACCATATCCATGTCTGGACCTGTCTCTGACATAGGTATGTTGATCATCTCTATTCCAAAATGCTCTGTGATAGCAAAATGTCTGTCATATCCTGGAACAGGGCAGAGGAACTTCACCTTGTCAAGCTTACACCAAGGTGTCTCTCCCATTATTCCATGTGTATATGCTCTTGATACAGTGTCAAACATAAGAGTAAGACTTGCGTTACCACCGATGAAGATATGATCCTCAGTAGTTCCCATCATCTCTGCCATAAGTCTCTTGACCTCTGGAATTCCATCAAGGCACCCATAGTTTCTGCAGTCTATGCCACACTCTGACTTCATATCAGAATCACTGTTGATAACATCCATAAGACCAACAGATACTCCAAGCTGGGTTGGTGATGGCTTACCTCTTGACATATCAAGGTTCAGGCCAAGAGCCTTCTTCTCCTCATATGCCGCAAGCAGCTGCTCTCTAAGTTCCATTAACTCTTCTCTTGATAATTCACTGTACGCTTTCATAAAAGTCTCCCTTGCTACCTAACAATGTTATAGTTATATGTCCAGGTTGCACGTCAAAATATTCTACATCAAATAGACTATCCTAACGTTCAACCCTTGTATCATATAATTTATTTCTCCGGTTGTCTAGACCTTAATCGCATAAGTTTGCAGTATTTTGCAAATTTTGGTTGAAAAATCTAAGTTTAATCACTGTATTCGACTATATTTTCGTCAAAATTTCATATTTAACTTTTTATTTTCAAGTTAGCCGACATTGAAAGATGCTGCAGTGTTCTTTTGGGGTCGGCTTAAATATATGGCTCTATTGGTTATTTAGATGGTATCATGGATGCTATCTCAGCGGCAAGCTGCGACTTCGGCATGGTCTGAAGTGTTATCTTGCCAGGACCAGTTACCACTGTATTGAAG
>NZ_JBEHVV010000125.1:0-2881 GCF_040227395.1 Coprococcus sp. RTP21428st1_C9_RTP21428_210409 | reverse complement strand
GGATGAGCATTACAATTATCGTATGGAGGTCATGACATCGGGCATGAGACCATCATCGACGAAGTTTGAGATGATACAGAAGTATTACAGAGCGGATGAGAAGTCAAAGTTCGAGCTCATGTTCCCTATTCTGAAGTATCACGATAATCTGCTGACATTTGACAGACAGGTGCTTATAGACAGACTCAATCAGGGAACGGACGAGTTCAAGACAGGCAGGCAGAGGTCGAAGATCACGAAGATCAAGGAGCCTGTGTTCGAGTCTGACGGACAGCTTCATCTGTCGGATGAGACACTCGGATATATCGATGACATAGAGACAAAGGCAGAGGAGCTCGGAGTTAAGGTTCTGCTGGTTGCGACACCTTATTACCCATCAAAGGGTCAGGCATCCAAGCAGCTTCAGCTTGACGAGTACATAGCCTCAAAGGGATATGATTATCTGAACATGAACAATGTTCTTGATGAACTGAATCTGGAGTATTCAACAGATTTCTACAACAGCAAGCATGTAAATATTGCGGGTGCCAAGAAGGTTACCACATATCTCGCACAATATATAGAGGACAATTACGGCCTGCAGAGTAAGCTTACAGATGAGCAGAAGCAGAGCTGGACTGATGCCTGTGATGCCTGGGCAGACGAGGAAAGCAGTCTCATGGCAGAATGGGAGAAGTACAAGAAGGAGAACGAATAATGTATAAGCAGACGGTATTACATTATATTCAGGAGTATGCCCAGACGCAGCCGGACACTCTGGCGGTGTGTGAGCTCAGAAAGACAGTCACATACGCAGAGTATTGGAGCAATATAAGAAAGACTGCACACGCTTTGCAGGATATGGGCATATGCAGGGGCGATCATGTAATGATCAGATGCACACAGAACATAGATTATCTGACAGTGTTCACTGCACTGCAGTATATGCAGGCGCTTGTCGTGCCGATAGAGAAATCCACATCCGCAGAGAGGGCAGTTGAGATAGGCCAGAGAGTTGACGCGGCATGTCTCATATCAGACAAGCCTGTGGATGGAATAAAGTGTATAAGCCAGAAGGAAATAATAACCAGGATGAAGGATGAGAGCGAGGCAGAGCTTGAGCTTCCGGGTGAGGAGGACAGATCGATGCTGCTCTTCACAACGGGAACTACCGGATCTTCAAAGGGCGTTGTCATGCACCACAGAGGTGATGTGGGAATAGCCGGCAATGTCATCGAGGGAACAGCCATGAAGAAGGGCAATGTGGAGATAATACCAATGCCTCTCAACCATTCATTTGGAATAAGAAGATACCAGTCCGACATGGTAAATGGCGGCACAGTATGTCTGATGGACGGAATGGTATTTATCGGAACGCTGTGGAAGCTCATAGAGAAATACGGAGTGACATCCATGGCGATATCACCGGCATCACTCGGAATGATATTCCATTTGTCGGATGACAAGATCGCGGATTATGCGGATCAGCTTGATTATATACAGATAGGTTCAGCGCCTCTTGCTGAGGCGGACAAGGAGAAGCTGCTCAGATTGCTTCCACATACAAGACTGTATAATTTCTATGGTTCATCTGAAGCCGGATGCGCATGCATACTGGAGTTCAGTGGCAATGGCAACAAGACAGGATGTATAGGAAGACCTACTGTGAACTCGGTCGTAAGATTCTCTGACGACGAGGGTAACGTGGTTACAAATGGCAGCCCGGAGTCACCGGCACTTCTGTCCTGGGGCGGTTCTATAGTCATGGAAGGCTATTACAATGACCCCGAACTCACTGCTGAGACCATTGTGGATGGATATGTTAGGACAAAGGATCTGGCATATCTGGATGAGGATGGCGACTGCATACTTGTAGGCAGGGCCGATGATGTGATAAACTATGGTGGAAGCAAGATATCTCCTGCAGAGATAGAAGACCTTGCACTTGGATATGAGCATATAGATGATGTGGCTTACACTTCAATCAAAGACCCGATCACTGGAGAGCTTCCGGTCATACTGGTCGTGCAGAAGGATGGCTATGAGGAAGCTGATTTTGAAAGCTTTCTTGCTGACAGACTTGAGAGCTACAAGCTTCCAAGAAAGTATATCTATGTTGAAAGTATACCAAAGACGTTCAAGGGTTCAGTTCTGCGAAAGGAAGTAAGAAAGCTTGCAGAGCAGAACGTATAGATGGTTTGCAGAGAAGATCATACAAAGGAGAATTGAACAATGAAAGAATTTATTGAGATGCTCAAGAAGATCAAGCCAAATGTTGATTTTGAAAATGAGGAGGCACTCGTTGACGACGGAATCCTGGAGTCACTCGATATCATCTCTATCATTTCAGAGATAGCAGATAAGTACGGAGTTGTCATCCCAAGTGATGAGATCATACCTGATAACTTCAACTCAGCAATCGCTCTCTATGAGCTTGTGGAGGATCTGAAGTAGGATCTGAAACATGATCTGAAAGTGGAATCAGATATATCTGTAATAAAAACCTGTGTATATGTTATATACACAGGTTTTTTAAAATGCACAGATGTTCATATAAATAAATTTTTAAAAGAATAGCATTTTACTGTTGACATATAATTAAATACATGTTTAAATGTTCATAGATTCAATGAGAACAATGAAAAGGAGATAACTATTATGAAGAAGTATAAGATTGAAGTTGATTGTGCAAACTGTGCAGCAAAGATGGAGGAGGCTACAAAGAAGGTAGCAGGTGTTAAGGATGCAACAGTGGCATTCATGGCACAGAAGATGAGCGTTGAGTTCGACGACGGAGCTGACGAGGCTGAGGTTATGAAGAATGTACTTAAGGCTTGTAAGAAGGTTGAGCCTGACTGCGAGATCTTTATGTAACCAAAGGCGGTTATGCATGTGCATGCTG
>NZ_JBEHVV010000124.1:0-3156 GCF_040227395.1 Coprococcus sp. RTP21428st1_C9_RTP21428_210409 | reverse complement strand
AAAAAATTTCCCTTATTTCCCTTGTGATTATCTCATAAGGGCAAAAATAAGGGAAACTACATATCATTTCACTAATGAACAGGCGGGAAAGCCTGTAAAATAGGGAAAGTTAGAGGAATAATTATATAAATTCCAGTTTAACGAGGAGGTGATTTACATGAAAAAAAGTATATCAAGGATTATCGGTGTGATAATGCTGATTGTAGCTATTGTATTTATAATGTTTGCATTAAACCATCCAGAAAAGAGTTTCCCTTGGAACAATACAATTACGTGGTTACTGTATGGTGTATATTTTCTTGTGGCAGTAGTGCTGCTTATTGCTCCTAAAATAAAGAAGTGAGAAATTCCAGTTTGTTGAACTGAATCCGAAAAGCATTAGGGCGCAGAGGAGATAGAATCCTTTGTGTAAAAGACTAACGAACATATTTAATGAAACATCGAAACCATCTTTTTTTTGTTGTTTACCTATAATAACGATTGGAGTAGTCGATTATAGACACTGCAATCAAAAAAATCTGAAAATATATTTATCAACATTACATAAAAGTGTGTAGATGCACATAAAATGGGAATGCATATTGAAATTCAGGTCGTTCTGTGATAGGATCTCATTACTAAAAAGTGTGCAGATGCACGGAAAGGGGGAGCGTAACGATGGAGATTAAAAGAGACGCTTACCTACAGCAGCTGACCCTGCGAAAAGATAATGGAATGATAAAGGTGATTACCGGCATTCGTAGATGTGGCAAATCCTTTTTGCTGTTTACCATCTTTAAGAGATACTTACTGGAGAACGGCGTTGATGTTGATCATATTATTGAGATTGCATTGGACGGTATTGAAAATGAGGAACTAAGAGATCCTAAGGTGTGTTTCAAGTACATCAAAGATGCCATGAAAGACGATGGCAAATACTATCTGCTTCTTGATGAAGTGCAGTTTATGTCACAATTTGAGGAAGTGCTGAACAGCCTGCTCCGCATGAGCAATATTGATGTGTATGTCACCGGAAGTAATTCCAAGTTCCTGTCCAGCGACATTGTGACCGAATTCCGTGGCAGAGGTGATGAGATTAGAATCTACCCTCTCTCCTTTGCAGAGTTTTATTCTGTCTATGACGGCGATTATGATGATGCATGGGATGACTACATGATCTACGGAGGATTGCCGCAGATCGTAAGTTTCCAGAGCGAACGACAGAAAGCAGACTATCTGAAGAACATCTTTGCAAATGTCTATCTGAAGGATGTTATTGAAAGAAATAAGATTCAGAACGTGGATGAGATTGGGATTCTGGTTGATGTGCTTGCATCTGCAATCGGCGCACCGACCAACCCTTCAAAGATTGCCAATACCTTTGCCAGTGAGCGTCAGATGACTTATGCTAATAAAACCATCTCCAAGCATATCGACTATTTGACAGATGCCTTTTTGATTTCCAAGGCAAGCCGATACGATATTAAGGGCAGAAAGTATATCGGTGCAAATCTGAAATACTACTTTACGGATCTGGGACTGAGAAATGCACGTCTGAATTTCAGACAGCAGGAGCCTACTCATATCATGGAGAACATTGTTTATAACGAGCTGTTGATCCGTGGCTACAATGTTGATGTGGGTGTCGTGGATATCTTCGATAAGGATAAAGAGGGCAAACGTGTTCGCAAGCAGTTGGAGGTTGACTTTGTGGTGAATCAAGGAAACCAGAGATACTATATCCAGGTTGCATATGACATGACTTCGGAAGAAAAACAGACGCAGGAGTTCAATTCTCTGCGTAATATCCCGGACTCTTTCAAGAAGATCGTCATTGTAAATGGCAGCAAAAAGCCTTGGAGAAATGATGAAGGTTTTGTCATCATGGGAATGAAGTATTTCTTGCTGAATGCGAATAGTCTGGAATTTTAAGTCGATTTGAGTTGTTGCTGTGGTGTTGTTCTATTTCAAAAAAGAGTGAACACGCTGGGAGAATGTCGTGATGTGACAGACCAATATCAAACCGGACGAAGTGCATATTTGCGACTGGGACAATTATTTATGAGATTATTTGCTGGATTGCTATAAGAATCTGATGAAACGACCTTTCAAAAAACAGTTGATTTAGAAGTTAACTGTTTTTGAACCTCTTCTCAGACACAAGAACAGCAGATTGCGGGTCTCGAAGCAACCCAAAGAGAAGTCGATGAGTTTATTAACTTGACGGTAGATCGTGATAATTCGGCATCATCCGAAATCTCACGTGCTAAGAAGGACTTTTACAAACAATACTCTTATCTTAAGCCTGACTGCGAAAAGACCGACTGGGAAAAATTTTGCGAAGGTTTGAAAAAGGTCGGTCAGTGGTGTAAAGATCACTGGAAAGAGATCGTTCTGGTAATTGAAATCGTAGTGGCTGTTGTCTGCATTTGTGTTCCTGGCTTACAGGGTATAGGCACTGGCATTCTTATCGGAGCTTTAAAAGGTGCTTTGACCGGTGGCTTGATTGGCGGAATTACCAGTATGCTAACAGGAGGCTCATTCCTAGAAGGATTTGCCCAAGGTGCATTAGATGGTGCCATAATGGGTGGTGCCTTGGGCGGCGTAGGCGGAATCGCCGGCAAATTCATAACCTGCGGTTCTAAATTAGGAAACGCAATCCAGACAACCTCTAAAATCAGCGGGGCCATTTCTAATAGTATGGATGGTTTTGACATGGTATCATTAGGATTGGGGATGATTGATCCTAATAACCCAATCACGGAACTTAACAACAAAATGCATCAGAGCGATGTATACAACAAGTTCCAGATGGGGGTAAGCTTGGTATCTTCGTTCTCAGGTGCTGCTTCTCAGAATATGGCGTGCTTTGTTGCTGGTACATTGGTACTTACAACTGCTGGTCTGCTCGCTATTGAAAAGATAAATCCTGGTGATAAGGTTATTTCAACTGATCCTGATACGCTTGAAACAAGTGAAAAAACTGTCCTTGAAACATATGTCCGCAAGGTGGACAAACTCGTTCATCTTGTAATCAATGGTGAAGAAGTCATCACCACAGACAATCACCCATTCTATGTACAAGGCAGAGGATTTATCAAGGCAGAAGGTCTTTTCGTAGGTGATAAACTCATAAGTGTTGACGGTAAAGATCTTATCGTTGAAACACATGATATT
>NZ_JBEHVV010000123.1:0-3555 GCF_040227395.1 Coprococcus sp. RTP21428st1_C9_RTP21428_210409 | reverse complement strand
GTCATATTCTCCCTGCTCAAGTATACCGAGCATCTCCGGGAGCAGACTTGGCGGATCCTGCATGTCGGCATCCATCACCGCCACGTAATCCCCATCTGCATTGCAGAAGCCCGCATACATTGCAGCCTCCTTACCAAAGTTTCTGGAAAATGACAAATACTTGAAATAATCGTATTCCTCTGAGATCTTTTTCATGGTCTCAAGAGTCTTATCCGACGAACCATCATTTACCATAAGAACCTCAAAATCATACTGCCTGAGTTCCTGTCTCACCTTGTCCAGCTCCCCTGCAAATATCGGAAGAGCCTGCTCTTCGTTATAGCATGGAATTATCAAGCTAACTTTTTTCATTTTGTTTCACCTGCTTTAAATTTATAAATTCGTATTCCTGAAAATCTGTATTCTATAGATTTCTTTGTATACTTTGTTATCTCTGCTATTTTCTCAGTCATCTTGTGTATCTTTTCCTTTTCAATTTTTGGATCATTGATGACTGCCACATATATCTCATCGCCGCAGTCTTTCACCAGATCAGCGATGCTGTCTATATCATCCTCGTACACATACCGGCATCTTCCCATCTGGGAAAATACGTTCATTCCCGCGTACACGTTGTTCCATTTGCCATCTCCGTGACACAGTATGATACAGTCCTGTCCCTTCATCTCCTCCAAGGCTGTGCTCCAGTCGCTGTAGCCCCTGTACTGCCAGTCTACACCCTTTACAGCTAAACTGCCTGCACATAATGCAAGGCATATGACAGCGGTTACAACTGCACATCTCTTCCTGGTTATTACTGGAACCAGCTTCATCATACACCATATCATAAACACAGCCACTATAGGAAGTGCCGAGTAGATATATCTTGCATTTACAAGCTCGGACCCCTGTATTCCCACAAATGCAAGAACGGCGTCGGCCACGATAACCCCCGCCAATAACAGTGAGCGTGACTCTATCCTTCCTGTTCTGTCCGCATCTATATCTCTCCTGTGTGTACATACTCTGTAGGATAATCCATCATTTTTCCTGACCAAGGATATCCTTATATCCACAAATGAAAGCACTATCCTTGCCACGATGAGCACCAGTGCCACAAGCACGATCAGCGGAAGCAGTCCTGCAAAATACGACCTGTTTATATAACTGATATAATATAAGAATTTGTGACCGGAAAGTCCTATCAGATTATCGGTAGCATAGCTTCCCCTGTAACCAAATATGTGCTTTATCGTCGCGGGAAATACCGCTATTGCCGCACCAAATCCAGCAACAAGACTAAAGCCATACGCAAACATCTGCTTTACCTTTCGCATATACAACAGGTATATACATACACACAATCCAAGTCCGGCAACATAGAAGTAGAAATAATAGTGTGTGAGTCCGCCGAACATGACCGCCAGTGCCAGCAATATAAAATACGGCACGGTCATCTTCTTTTTATGTCTCAGTATATATACATGAACCGCCGTCAGCAGCAATACATTCAAGGTCTGAAGAAGATACATCCGTATGAGCATACAGTTGCTTATGCCCACCGATGATACGCCCCACAGAGCTGCCGCCATCAGTCCATACCATCTGTTTCCAAGCAGATATGCCGCCACATACAACAGAAGAATATCCACAAATATCAGGAGTATGAGGTTGAGCACTATTCCCGGAACTGCACTGTATCCCGCTCCTTTGAAAAAGTAGCACACCG
This sequence comes from Coprococcus sp. RTP21428st1_C9_RTP21428_210409, assembly GCF_040227395.1. Classification (NCBI taxonomy): domain Bacteria; kingdom Bacillati; phylum Bacillota; class Clostridia; order Lachnospirales; family Lachnospiraceae; genus Coprococcus; species Coprococcus sp. RTP21428st1_C9_RTP21428_210409. Next base: position 1,847 of record NZ_JBEHVV010000123.1, on the reverse strand, counting down.
TATGCAGCAGCATATAATATACCGGCGGGTGGACATCATTTTCCTGATTTCTGTATGCCGCACTGTAGTTGAATGAATCATCGTTATAATTCATATAGTTCTCAAAATATGACCCCGTCACCCACTCATCAAGTGGCGTGTTGTCCTCTCCCGGATGGAGAAAAGTCTTGTCCGTGGAGTTTGCAAGGCCATAGCTGTACACCTCATCGCAAAACAGATACTGTCTCTTAAGCCCGTAGTGGATGCACAGTCCATACTGCAGTAACACCAGCACTATGCATGCGATCCAGAAATACCGATTTGTCCTGATTTCTTTATTTTTCTTTACACTCTCTGTCATAATCTATTCTCCCACTGTCTTTGCCCATATAATAAGAGCAGTTTACCTCCTTTGTATACTTAATTTATTTTAAAATAAAAAACGGACTGCTACATTGTGACCGTATATTATACGTCACTGTAACAATCCGTTTGTTTATGATTATTTTTCTTTATTACTTTTCAAGTATATCGTAGATAAGATCCATGACCTTGTCACCAAATGCTGCTGACTCCTTCTGTGCCTCATCGTATGATGAACCCTTGATTCCGTAGTAGAACTTGATCTTTGGCTCAGTTCCTGATGGTCTTACCGCAAGCCATGCATCGTTCTCAAGCTCGTAGTAGAGTACATTGGCATTCGGGAATCCGGTAGGCTTAACCTCACCTGTCTCGATATTCCTTATATACTCAAGACGATAATCACGTACCACTCTGGTCTTGTATCCTGCTACTTCCTCAGGTACATTTGCACGGAGGATATTCATGATGTGTCCGATCTTCTTTGATCCCTCAACACCCTTGAGTGTTACGGTCTTAATGTCATCTACATAATATCCGTACTTCTCGTACATATCCATCATTGCATCCCAAAGAGTCTTGCCCTGACCCTTGTAGTAAGCTGCTGCCTCACAGAGAGCCATAGTTGCAACAACGGCATCCTTGTCTCTTGCGTGGGTTCCGATCAGGCATCCGTAGCTCTCCTCGAATCCGAAGAGGTATGTTCCCTTGCCTGTCTGCTCAAATCTGAGGATCTCACGGCCAATGTTCTTGAAACCTGTGAAACACTCGATGAGATCTGTTCCATAATACTTTGCTATAGCATCTACCATGTTGGTAGTAACGATAGTCTTGATGATTGCTCCGTCTGCTGGAAGGCTGCCATTCTTCTCCTTCATCTGGCTTACCTCATACTCGCAGAGTAAGCTTCCTGACATGTTACCTGTGAATACCTTGTACTCACCTGTCTTGGAATCCTTGGCGTAGCATCCGAGTCTGTCGGCATCAGGGTCTGTTGCCAGAACGAGATCTGCATCGACCTCCTTTGCCAGCTTGAGTGCCAGTGCAAATGCTTCCTTTGCCTCTGGGTTTGGATACTCAACTGTTGGGAAATCTCCATCCGGAAGCTCCTGCTCAGGAACCACGTACACATTCTCAAATCCGATCTCCTTGAGAATCCTTCTTACAGGGATGTTGCCTGTTCCGTGAAGTGGTGTGTACACGATCTTGATATCCTTGCCATACTTGTCAATTGCATCCTGATTGAGGATGAGCTTCTTGAGCTCGCCCATGTATGCGTCATCAACCTCTGAACCGATAGTTACAAGAAGCCCCTTCTTCTTTGCCTCTACCATGTCCATGGTCTTTGTATCTGCGAAATCTGTGATGGCCTTTACCTCGGCCATGATTCCCTGGTCATGAGGTGGTGTGATCTGTGCGCCATCCTCCCAGTATACCTTATATCCATTGTACTCTGGTGGGTTGTGTGATGCTGTTACATTGATACCAGCTACACAGTCCAGATATCT
>NZ_JBEHVV010000122.1:0-3845 GCF_040227395.1 Coprococcus sp. RTP21428st1_C9_RTP21428_210409 | reverse complement strand
GTGCCGCAAATGCCGCCACCTGATCCTTATTCATCTCTGCCATAAACAATCTGACTTTATGGTATATGAGCACTATGCGCTTCTTTAACTTCATAATTAGTGATTCTCTCCGTTACTTTTCAACCGAACTGAGAACTGCTCCGTTGTAATAATGGCTTATTATCTGCGCTGCAGTATATCCCAGCTTTGCCAGTTCATTTGCACCATTCTGACTCATTCCGACTCCATGTCCGTATCCGCCGCCCTTAAGTGTGTAGAGTCCTGTGTCATTATCCTTCTTTACATAGTAGAAATTACTTGGAACGCCTGTCCAGCCCGTGAGCTCTGATCCATCCTGCTCTGTTATAGCCTTGCCATCCGTGGCGAACAGAACTCGGATATTGCTCTGGCCGCTGACTACCACGCTTCCCTTGTCGCCTGTTATCGTAACTTCCTTCACAAGTCCACTGTCATCTCTTCCCGTCACCATTATTGACTTGATCTTGCCAACCGATGTCGCAGACACATCCGAGCATCTTGAAAGGCCGGTCTCAACCGCATTTCTCATCTCATCTTCTGTGTATGTAACCGTCCACCTGTACATAGGAAGATTTCTCTCAACCACATCTGTGTCCGTCTTGCCATCCATGAAATCCCTGAATGCCGCCTCATCGCTGAAATATGGGATGTCCAACGCCGTATTCTGAATACGTGTACAGGTATATGGCATGCTTCCGCCCCACACCTGGTCACTCGTGGTAGTCGTTCCGCACGATGTTGAGAAATATACAGCGTTTATGATCTCTCCGTTATATGTAGGTACAATTCCGGATGTGGACTGGACTGCATCTATGGAATTTCCCGTCTCAGGAAAGTTATTGTAGACCTGGCACGATGTTGTGTCATCAAGGTCTGCATTGTATCCCCTGTAGTTACTTCCAAGCTTTCTATATGTAAATCCTCTGGCGCAGATTGCCATAGCCTTGAGCGCCTCCGGGCTGTAGCTCGATGAAACCTCACTTGACACTACCCCATACAGATACTGTTCTATATCTACCTGATTGATGATCATGTATCCCGACGAATCCTTTGTTATCTCAAGGGCTCCGTGATACCTCGGGGTGCCGCTTGATTTGCTGAGACTCGATACTGTTATCATTCCATCCGAACTCTCAGGCTCAACTATGATGGATGAGGCCTTGTTGTCGCTGCCAAGTGATACAAATTCATCCGCCTTGTAGGTTTTCTTCTTGCCATCGCTCGTCACGTTAAATCCTGTACTGCAGGTAAATTCCACATAGCTCTGATAATAATCTCCGCCATTTGTCAGGATGACTCTGACACTGTTCTCCATACCGGATATAACGACTGACGATCCGCCATAGCCGCTGCCCCCGCTGGTTCTGTCGGTGCCGGACGAGCTGCTGCCTTTATCCTCTTTCTTCTTTGAAGCCACAGTTCCTGCTCCCTGAATTGTGTAGTCATACTCCGCGATCTCTGTACTGTCCGTGTCGGCTTCAACATATTGCTTCAGATCTCCCACCGGATCATCCGGAGCTTCTATAACTATGGTCTCCACTGAATTGCCATCGTTGTTATCATCAGTCTCTTCGCCTACTCTGTTTTTACCTGTTATCATCATATATCCGACAACACATACCAGAATTATAGTTATGAAACTCACTATCTTAAAATTCTTATTGTATTTGATCTTCTGATACCATTTCTTCCTCTGATCTATTCGCATTCCCCTGTCTCCATTTCTCCGCAAATATATCCACATACAGAGAAAAAGCAGCATATACATGCTGCTTCTTCATCTTGTGTAATAAACTGAAATGCGCCCTTGCTTTTGAGTCCTAGCAGCGCTAGGTGGGCAACCGCAATTGTATATCTGCCTTCCACTAGAACTTATATAACGAGGCTTGACTTCAATAACAATGATATAGGAATCCCGTTTATTCAAATGTAGGTTCAAAATCACAAGAGACTTAATACATCTCAGCTATGAGCACATTATACCTTACCTTTACATCTCTTGCAAGAATTTTTCACGTGAACTTTAACCACTATAATTGACATTATATGCCTTCTTGAAATACCAATCTTACCTGTGTTAGAATATAGATACTTATGGGAATTTATAATTATTTCCAAACATGAAAGGCAGGTGTTCACCAAATGGATAAAACCAGCTTACAAATGTTATTCGGCGTATTGCTCGGAGTATTTCTGCTTGCACTCATAGTCATGACTGTGGTGTATGTCAGAAGAAAGCTTGCCGATAAGCGCGAGGAGGCACTGAGAGATCTCGATCTCATGCAGGAAGAGGCTATCAGGGAGGAACAGAGCCAGAGCAAGGGGTACTGGATAAACCGTGATGACATCGAGGACGAGAATCAGGCTCATCTGCTCCGTTACTACCACTATTTCGATAATATCGATGAATGTATCCACGATCTCATAGTTGAGATGTATGACTGTGGATTTGTCAGGACAGAAGAGATATTTGTCGCAGCATACGGTGAGGAAGCACTCACACCTGATTCATTCATTTACATGACAGATGCTGACTGCGATCTGGAAAAGGCAAAGGCTGCACTTCCGCCTGTCAGTGAGAAGAACCAGAAGATCATCTATGACCTCTGGTGCTCATATGTTGAAAAGCTTCTGGACACTGTTGAGATACACACAACCGATGCCAACAAAGATATAATCAAGGACGCACTTATGGTTTATGGCCGCAAAAAGATAACCATACTCCTGCGCAGTCCAGAATAAAATAAAACCTTTCAAAGGAGATTTACAAAATGAAAGATAACTGTATAGTAGCTCAGTCAGGAGGTCCTACCGTAGCGATAAATGCTTCGCTGGCAGGTGTCATAGACGGAGTTAAGAAAAGCAACAAATTCACCAGAGTTTACGGTGCAATTCACGGGATCCAGGGAGTGCTGGACAATAATTTCATAGATCTGTCCCTCATGGCTCTCTCAAAATTTCCTCTGGTAAATACTCTGGAGCTCTCCCCTGCAATGTACCTTGGCTCATGCAGATACAAGCTTCCTGATTTTGAGGTTGACTCAAAACCTTATGAGATAATATTTGACAGATTTGAGGAATATCAGGTTGCTGCATTCTACTATATCGGCGGCAACGACTCTATGGATACAGTGGATAAACTCAGCAAATATGCAAAGAAGATCGGATCGGATGTGAAGATCGTCGGCATCCCTAAGACCATTGACAATGACCTGTGCCATACCGACCACACTCCGGGATTTGGCTCTGCAGCCAAGTATGTTGCATCCACCATGCTGGAGATTGCCCACGACACTTACATCTACCAGATACCAAGTGTTGTCATCGTGGAGATCATGGGCCGTGATGCAGGCTGGCTCACCGCTGCATCCTGTCTGGCAAGAAATGACTACAGTCCTGCTCCTCATCTCATATATCTTCCTGAGGTAGACTTCGATGAGGATCAGTTTATAGAGGACATCAAAAATGTATTAAAGACTTCAAGATGTGTCATCGTGGCCGTATCTGAGGGTATACATGATAAGGATGGCAACTACATCAGCGCAACTTCTGCTGTGGCAGACAAGTTCGGACATGCCCAGCTCAGCGGAACCGGCAAGGCTCTCGAGAGTCTTGTTAAGGACAGAATGGATATAAAGGTTCGTTCCATCGAGCTCAATGTCCTCCAGAGATGTGCAGCGCATATTTCCTCAAGGACAGATATCAACGAGTCATTTGCACTTGGCCAGGCTGCTGTAAAATACGCCGCCGAGGGAATGACTGCTGTTATGTCCACGATCAAGCGAGTTTCTAACGATCCATACCAGTGGATCATTGAACCTGAGAAT
>NZ_JBEHVV010000121.1:0-3872 GCF_040227395.1 Coprococcus sp. RTP21428st1_C9_RTP21428_210409 | reverse complement strand
AGAAAAAGAATGCAGCGGCAACGGAATCGCTTGCAGCAAATATTATTTCGTAGGAAAGAAGTGCCATCTCTGATAGCCATCAGAGATGGCATTTTGAGATTGAGGAGGTTATTATGATTGAATTTAAGAAATATCTGCCGATCGGTTCGGTTGTGTTATTAAAGAACGCAAATAAAAGGTTGATGATATATGGAAGACTGCAGAAGGCAGAGGATTCAGATAGCGTAAGGGATTATATAGGATGCCTGTATCCAGAGGGAAATATATCTACAAAACAGACGTATATGTTTGATCATGACCAGATAGAACGGGTATATTTTGTTGGATTTCAGGACCCGGAAGAGTTTGAATTTGTTGACAAATACCTGAATGAGGGAAATAATGGAAAATAGAGGAGTGCTTTTGTATGTAGACCTTGGCAGGCTTGAAGATGAACCTTACAGATTGTCAAAGATATATGATACACTTGGACAGTATATTGATGATATCAGACGTCAGAGAGATATAATATACATAAGCAAGATGGCGGAATCCCTGGATATATCATCCCTGGACAGATATCGTGCTCAACTGGTAGACGAATATGATCGGCTTGGAACTCTGAAGAAGATTCTGGATGAGGCATACGATCTGTATAAAGAATGTAATGAAAAATTCGAGGCATCTGGACAGACTCTGTGCAACCTATATGCTGAAACTCCATGGTATGAGACCAGTGAAGGAAAGCTGGCTATAGGCATAGGCGTGCTTGTGGTTACTGCTGCAGTGGCGATAGTCTGCCCTGCTGTACTAGGGGCGGCGGCCGCCACAGTAACACAGTCTATAGCGACATCTGCTATTATTGGTGCTGCCACGTCAGGCGTTATGAATGGAATAGCTTCAATGAAATCCGGCAAGTCATTTTATGATGGATTTGCAAATGGTTTTGAATCTGGAGCAATATTGGGTGCAATCAGTGGAGGATTAGGAGCTGGAACATCTGCAATTATGTCAGGGGCAGAACTCACAGTAGGAAGAGTCATGGCTGTAAAAGCTATGAATATGGTATCTGATGCAACTGTAGATACTGTGGTATATGCGTATCACTCAAACAAGTATGATAAAGACTTTACTGGCGGAGATATAGTTAAGACTTGGGTAAAAAGTGCGGCAACATCGTTTGCTATGCAGTCTGTTGGAGGTGGGAAGTCGTCGTCAAAGGCGGAGAGTGAAAATGGTGTTATATCTACTGGCAAAGGACAGGGAGGGGGTGGAGGTAATGTTAATTGGAAGAATGGCAAAAAAACTGTTGATGTAAACGGAAAAACTGTTACAATGGATAAAAACACATTTGATCCTGGTTTTGTAGACAAACAGGGTCGAACGAATACACAGAGAATGGAGCAAGGACTGGCACCTATTGGAACAGATGGAAAATCTGTTAATATACATCACATTGATCAAACAGATAATGGACCAGTTATGGAAATAACGGCTACAGAGCATCAGCAGAATTACAGCAAACTGCACACTAATATAGGACAAGCTCCATCTAAGATTAATAGAAGTAAGTTTAATAAGTGGAGAAGAGAATATTGGAAATGGCGAAGTAATAATTTAGATTAGTGGAGGTATATATGAGCTATACAAATTTTATTAAAGCAATGGAGTTAGCACCTAAATGTAAATTTTATACTACAGCGGGGGGGAAAAACGAAGAAGAAATTAGAAAATCAGAGCAAATGCTTAATATAAAATTTTCAAATCAAAGTATAGAATTTTATAAAAAATATGGCTATTTATCATTTTATGGTAATGAAATTTTTGGAATTGACCCAGATGATGATTCAGGAATATTGGAGGGGAATTCTGTTGCTTATGCGTTAAATGACCGGAAAGAATATAACTTACCTAATGAGTGGATACCTATATATAATTTTGATGATGGGAATATGGCATATTTAGATTATTCATATTTAAACGAGCAAAAAGAGCCTAGGGTTATAATGGCATTTTATAATGGTAAGGAATATGAGATAGTTGAAACGTTAGCAGAAGATTTTGGGGATTTTGTTTTGCAATTAGTGCAAGAACAAACAGAAGTGTAAAACTATAAAGGCATGATTTGTAAAAATACATTGTTTACTTAACAACATTTGTTATGAAAACAATGTATTTTTTTATAATTAAATAGAGAAAAACTAAATGACTGTTGACAAAAATAATTGATGATGCAATACTATTGTTTGACAATAATGTAAAGGAGATGGTGTTGTGTCGCGGGAAGATGATGTTGGAGCTGCGGGCGTTGGAGAAGCTGCGAAGGATAGCAGAGATGAGCTTGAAGACATTTTAAAAGCACTTGAAGCTGGTGATTCTGACAAGCATGGACCCAATATGAAGATCATCATAGGTGTAATAGCTGGGATCGTATTGGTTTCAGTTGTGTTAATCATCATAATGGTTAATAGGAAATCTGTTGTGCCTGATTTTGTTGGTCACACAACGGCGGAGGCAAAACAAATTGCCAGAGAGTCTGGTGTAACGCTTGAGGAGAAAAAAGAATACAGTTCTGAGGTAGAAGAAGGATGCGTTATCTCACAGGATATAGCCAAGGGAATGAAGGTGAAACGTAAGGCTTCAGTTGGAATAACGGTCAGTAAAGGCAAGGAGATGACAGTTGTGCCGGAATTTGTTGGTGAAACCCTGGAGGATGCCAGAGCTATGGCTGCAGAGGCTGGTATAGAGCTTGAAGAAACTGAAGAATATAGTAAGGATGTTGCGGCTGGCTTGATAATTGAACAGCAAGATACACAGGGAACCAGCATAGAAAAGGGGAGTTCTGTAAAGATCACAGTAAGCCTGGGAGAGCAGACGGTAAAACTTCCTGACTTTGTAGGTATGACCTTGAATGATGCAACTATACAGTGTTCAACCCTTGGAATCACCTTTAGTACCCTCCAGGAGAATTCTGATACCGTTGATGAGAATGTGATCATCAGACAAAGCGTAAAGGCGGGAACTGAGATGACTGAAGATACTCAGTTGTATCTGATAGTGAGTAAGGGCAAGAAGACAAGCTCGGTTGTGGCTGCAAGCTCCGGTTCAGCAGGTGGTGGATCGGGATCATCTGGTGGTTCGGGAACAAATGAACAGGCGGACAGCGGAACATCAAGCGTAAATGAAGATGAGTTTATAACAGAAGAAGAAGAGTGGGGTGATTGATCATGAAAAAGGAGTTAAAGAGAAGGATAATTACAGTAATTGTAGGAGCAGTGATTATGTGTATGGTCAGCCTTGTTCCAGAAATGGTACAGGCATATGCTTCGACGAATGCAGTGTCGGAGGATGCTGGAATCAGGGCTGAATATAATGGTGACAGTGGAGTGCTGACATTGGATGTTTCCACAAATAAGGCGATGATTGACTTTGGACTGGAGGACAAGAAGCCGTGGACTAATTTCAATGTTATAAAGGTTGTAGTAAAGCCTGGAGTTACACATATAGGTAACAATGCATTTTCAGGATGTACAAATCTGGAGTCTGTGGTTATAGAGGGAGACGAACCTCTCACTATAGGACGAAGGGCTTTTTATGGATGTACATCTTTAAAGTCTGTGGAATTTTCGAAAGGAACTTTGTCGGTGGGGGCGTATGCATTTGCCAGATGTTCAAGTTTGAAGAATGTAGACATGTCTGGATCTCAGATATACGAACTTGGTCAGTTTGCATTTGGAGAGTGCTATAGCATAACCGATTTGAAATTATCAGAGTATACCAAGAATCTGGGAGACTATTGTTTTCAGGGCTGTAACAGAATAAAGAACATAGATATTCCTGATAATTTATCAAGTGTTGGAAATTGTGCCTTTGCGGGATGCGAATTGTTAGAG
>NZ_JBEHVV010000120.1:0-4019 GCF_040227395.1 Coprococcus sp. RTP21428st1_C9_RTP21428_210409 | reverse complement strand
TCTTTCCTCAGTTCTTCAAGCAACCTGCGCGCAGTCTCCACGCTGACATTTCTCTTTGACTTTGGGAAATACATCACCATTCCTATATAATCAGGTCTCACCTCATTCACCGCGGCCACATCGGCCGGGGTCGTGATTCCGCACATCTTTATCTTCATGCTGTCTCTCCTATTTTTTAACATCGGCTCGCCAACAGGCGAAAACTGATGCTACATATCCTTATCGAACGTCAACCCTGATAGGTCAAGTTTATATATCGTGTCAGCCATCTTTTCGTTTTCCAGAAACATCATCATATATATTGGCAAATATACTTTTTTGCCGCTGACCTCTACGTTTCTCTCCGAAAAAACATATGCATATTCTATTCCGTAATTTTCATCAGCCAAGACATTGCACAGCGCAGAGTGTCGTTTGTAATCCTTACCCGATTTTATCTCCAGTGGAACTACTTTACCATTCAGTTCTATTACAAAATCAAGCTCACCCTGCTTTTTGCTGTTAAAATAATATTCTTTATGACCTTTGCTGAGTAGTTCCTGGGAAACCACATTTTCAAATAGCGCACCATTGTTTATAGATTTTTCTTTATTCAGTATCGCCATTTTCACCTGATCCGAATACCTACTTGTCAGCAGCCCTACATCGGAGAAAAATAGTTTAAAGAGATTCCTATTCTCACTGATCACAAGCGGAAGTTTCGGCTCACTTATATTGTAGACCGGTATCGCAACCCCAGCATCCTTAAGCCACAGAAAATCATTTGCAACCCTATCATAACTGAGGCCTTTACCTATACTATTGATCTGGAATCGTTTATTTTTCTGATCAAGCTGTCCCGGCATAGCATCATATATCTCCTGCAGTTTCAGCTTGTATCTTGTCTCATACTTTGTAAAATCACTCTTGTACAATCTAACTATCTTTTCATGTACCTCCGCTACCTTCGCAAGATCATTTGTCTCCACATAGGTATTGACCGCCTCCGGCATTCCGCCCACGATAAGATACAGATTGAATACATCAAGCATTTTTTCATGTACAAACGAATCAACAGGCAGCCTCTGCGTAAAGCATTCCTTCATTGTGTCGATCACATTCTGATTCACACCAACAGAAACCATAAATTCGCACAGATCCATCGGATACATATCGCATACTCGCAGATATCCAACCGGTGCAGATCTGAGATCATTCAGCTCTACGCCCAAAAGCGAACCGCTCATGATATACCTGTAGCTTCCATCTTCCACCAGGAACTTCACTCTTGTCACTATATCTTTAAACTCCTGCACCTCATCCAGAAATATGATCGTACGGCCTTTCTCAAGAGGCTGTTTTGTCACCAGGCTAAGTCTCATAAGCAGATCCTTTGCATCTCTGGCACCGTCAAACAATGTTACAAGCTCCGGCTGGTCAATAAAATTTAATTCCACATATGGCACTCCACTTTCCCTGAGGCATTCTTTTATAAGATATGTCTTACCGATCTGTCTTGCTCCAGTTATGAGCAAAGCATCCCTGCCGCTCTGAATCCATGAATCTATATAATTTTTTGCCGATCTTTCCAGCATAAAATCACCCCCACACACTGCATTTGCAACTTTTCTATCCCTATGATATCAATTTTTTGCAACTTTTCCAACCTTTTCGCGGTGATTTTCGCAACTTTTCCAACCTTTTTTCGGCAGATTATGCAACTTTGCGAGCTTTAGTAACAATTTTCTTTTATTTTACGGCGGGTCCTCCTTATGAAAATATCTGTCCGGGCAGTGTCTTTTTCTCTTTATATAGAAACTGCCTGTCGAATTCTTCCACAGCCTTTTCGTCCACGAAATATCCTTCTGGCGGAGCGTACTCACCCGTGACTCCATCAAGATATCCGGAAATCAGCTCCTTGCAGAGGAAAAACGATGCATCCTCCCCCTCATCAAGTCCATGATAGCGAATGCCAAACTCGCTTGCCGGTCTGAATCCGCTTTTGCCATAGAAATCAATATTCCCCTCAAAGCATAGTGCTCCGCAGCCGAGCTCTGCAGCTTTCTGCAACGAATAATCTAGCAGTATCTTTCCATAGCCCTTACGTTTAAGTTCATTCTTTATGCATATAGGGCCCATCGTCATAACCTGAATACTTCTTCCGTCATCCGCAGTTATTTCTGCTCTCATAAACATATTCTGGCCGATGAGTTCTCCTTTTTGCAGCATAACTAAATCCAGTTCCGGGACAAATGCACTGTCTTTTCTCAGCTGATTGAGCACATAGTGTTCCAGGCAGCCGGGACGATACACATTCCAGAAACTGTCCCGCACCAGATTCTCGACTTCCCGGTATTCATCCTCTTTCTCCAGCCGTATAACCAGATCATCATTATGACTGACTTGCGTAATATTTATGTGAATTTGTCAAGCATTTTGTATATTATTTTCTCACCTGTCTGGCAGCCTCAACCATATTTCTGAGGCTGGCGTCAGTCTCAGGCACACCTCTCGTCTTAAGACCGCAGTCCGGGTTGATCCAGAGCTTATCCCTGCCTATCTTCGTGAGCATGACATTTACCGCCTTCACGATCTCTGCCACAGATGGAACTCTCGGGGAATGAATGTCATACACTCCAGGTCCCACCTCTGTCTCGAAGTTGTTCTCCCTGAGAGAATCCAGGATCTGCAGATCGGATCTTGACGCCTCAAATGTGATCACATCCGCGTCCATATCATCTATAGCAGGTATGATATCCGTAAATTCACTGTAGCACATATGTGTGTGTATCTGTGTCTCAGCCTTCACACCGCTGTGTGTCAGACGGAATGCAGGTATCGCAAAATCAAGGTACTCCGTATACCAATCAGATTTTCTGAGTGGAAGCTTTTCTCTGAGTGCAGCCTCATCTATCTGTATCATCTTTATTCCATGCGCCTCCAGATCCAGCACCTCATCTCTGATTGCAAGCGCTATCTGTGATATAGATTCCTTGATTGATATATCCTCCCTTGGGAATGACCAGTTGAGTATCGTCACCGGACCGGTCAACATTCCCTTCATGATCTTGTCTGTGAGCGACTGCGCATATACAGACCAATCAACCGTGATCGGCTTTTTGCGGTATACATCACCCCATATCACAGGCGGCTTTACGCATCTCGTTCCATATGACTGTACCCATGCTTTCTCAGTGAACAGGAATCCGCCAAGTGCCTCACCGAAATATTCAACCATGTCATTTCGTTCATACTCGCCATGCACAAGCACATCCAGTCCGATGTCCTCCTGCCACTTTACACATTCCTTTATCTTTCCCTTTACAAAGTCCACATATTCCTGCTCAGATATCTCTCCCTTTCTGAGCTGTGCTCTCTGTGACTTCACATCCTTAGTCTGTGGGAATGAACCTATAGTGGTTGTCGGAAGTTCAGGAAGTCCAAATTCCTTCTTCTGAAGTGCCTGCCTCTCGCTTCTCTTCGGAAGTCTTGCATAATCTGCCTCAGTCACTGCCGCAAGCCTCTGTCTCACCTCGTAGCTGTTGCAGTCTCTTGTTCCCGCAAATAACTCCTGATTCTTGTGGTATGCCTCAAGCTCTGTATAGTTATAACTCTCGGCAAGTGCCGCAAGCTCCGAGAGTTCAATAAGTTTCTCCTCCGCAAATGCAAAGAACCTCAGATAGTCCTGTGACAGCTTCGTCTCTTGCTTAAGTGTGTATGGCACATGAAGCAGTGAGCATGATGTAGACAGAACCACATCTATCTTCTTATCGCGGAGCTGCCCTACTACCTTGAGAGTCTTGTCGTAATGATTTCTCCATATATTTTTGCCATTTACCAGGCCGGCAAAAAGTACCTTATCCCCAGGGAAGCCGTATCCGTCTATAAGCTGACCGGTCTGTTTGCCCTCTATAAAATCAAGGCCTATTCCGGCAAATGGCATATTTATGATATCTTCATACACATCCCTCACATCACCGAAGTATGTCTGGAGAAGTATCTTACAGTCTGCACGATCTGCAAATACCCTGTCATACACC
>NZ_JBEHVV010000119.1:0-4084 GCF_040227395.1 Coprococcus sp. RTP21428st1_C9_RTP21428_210409 | reverse complement strand
GTTCATGAAAGATCTGGAGCTCACTGACAGACAGAAGATGATAGGTGCGGCCATACTCAAGGAGATAAGGTCGAGACTGCATTTCCTTATTGATGTGGGACTTGACTATCTGTGTCTGAGTAGAGGTACAAGCACGCTCTCAGGTGGAGAGGCACAGAGAATAAGACTTGCCACGCAGATAGGTTCAGGTCTGGTCGGAGTTGCATATATTCTGGATGAGCCAAGTATCGGACTTCATCAGAGAGACAATGACAAGTTGATCGCAGCGCTCAAGAATCTGAGAGACCTTGGAAATACACTGATAGTTGTAGAGCACGACGAGGATACCATGAGGGCGGCGGATCACATCATAGATATAGGACCGGGAGCCGGTGCAAATGGTGGATATGTGGTAGCTGAGGGTACGGCTGAAGACATTATGAAATGTGAGAATTCTATCACCGGTGACTACTTAAGCGGCAGGAAGAAGATAGAGGTTCCGGATGTGAGGAGAAAGCCAACTGGATGGCTCACTGTCAAGAATGCTTATGAGAACAATCTCAAGCATATAGATGTGGATATACCACTTGGAGTCATGACATGCGTTACAGGTGTATCAGGTTCGGGAAAGAGTTCTCTGGTAAATGAGATCCTGTACAAGAAACTTGCGAGAAGACTCAATAAAAGCAGGGTTAAGGCAGGAAAGCATGACCATATCATCGGTTATGATGCTTTGGACAAGATCATAAATATAGACCAGTCACCTATAGGAAGAACTCCGAGATCCAATCCGGCTACCTACACAGGTACGTTTGACCTGATAAGAGACCTGTTTGCCGGTACAAAGGATGCCAAGGCAAGAGGTTACGGTAAGGGAAGATTCAGCTTCAATGTATCCGGAGGACGATGCGAGGCATGTCGTGGAGACGGAATCATCAAGATAGAGATGCACTTCCTGCCAGATATATATGTGCCATGTGAGGTGTGTGGAGGAAAGAGATACAACAGAGAGACTTTGGAGGTCAAGTACAAGGGCAAGAGTATCAATGAAGTTCTCGATATGACAGTTGATGAGGCGTGCGAGTTCTTTGCAAATGTGCCAAGGATACTGAGGAAGATAGAGACTCTCCGTGATGTGGGACTCGGATATATCAAGCTTGGACAGCCGTCCACCACTTTGTCAGGAGGAGAGGCACAGAGAATCAAACTTGCAACTGAGCTGTCAAGACGTGGAACGGGAAAGACTATATATGTGCTTGACGAGCCAACCACCGGACTTCATTTTGCTGATGTTCACAGGCTTGTGGATATACTCAGAAGGCTCAGTGAAGGCGGCAACACAGTGGTGGTTATCGAACATAATCTTGACGTTATCAAGACCGCAGATTATATTATTGACATGGGACCTGAAGGAGGCGCAGGCGGTGGAACGGTCATTGCCAGAGGAACTCCTGAGGAAGTTGCGAAGATACCTCAGTCATATACAGGACAGTATCTGAAGAGGTATCTCGATATGTAAGGGATGTGTCGAATAATTACATCGGAGGTAGATGACAACATGGATGAACAGAATAGAGTAGAAGATATTGACGGAGTTGATGGCGGGTCGACTTCTGAGCAGAATGTGGAGCAGGAAAAAGCTGTGATGGCTGAGCAAAGTCAGGCACAGAATGGTCAGGGAGCGCAGTCAGTTCAAGCACCATATAGTCAGGTAGCACAGCCAGCTCAGTTACTGTATCAGCATATGCCACAGTATGGCCAGCCAGTGCAGCATATGCCGCAGTATGAACAAACGGCTCAGCCACAGTATGGCCAGCCGGTGCAGCAGCCATACCAGCCACAGTCGCAGTATGGTCAGCCGGTACAGCAGCCATATCAGCCACAGGCACAGTATAGCCAGGGCGTACAGCCAATGCAGCCACCATACCAGCAGATGCCACAGTATGGTCAGCCAACCCAGCAGCCATACCAGCCACAGTCGCAGTACGGCCAGCCGGTACAGCCAACGCCATACAACAACCCTATGGGTTATATGGGATATGAGAACAGGCAGAACATAGCTGGTGATGTGAAGAAGGGATCCACACATGTACCTAATATGTTAAACCTGATCGGCATTATCATGGCTGTTGTATCAGTATTTATTCCTTATGCATATATGGGTACAGATGCCAGAAGCATAGTTGGAGTGTTTGGTATAAATATATTATCCATGCTTGTTGTGGCGGTAGTTATCATAGCAGACGTGATCTGTGCATTTATCAACAAGGCAGGCTGTTATATAGCAGACCTTGTTATATCTATAATTGTTGGCGGAATATTGATATTTGAATTTGTTCTGTCATTGATAGATCTTGGAAAGCTAGATGCAGCGGCAAATGCAAGACTCGGAGTCGGTGCATGGATCAGCGTGGCAGCGGCACTTTTCATGCTGATATCAGTTCCTATATGGTGGACGATCAGCAGGAAGAAGGACAAGGCAGAGAATCAGGATTAGACAATTAATATTAGTAGAATGTATGATATAAAAATAAGAACCCCATCATGGCTTATACAAGCTGTGATGGGGTTCCTTTAAGTTTACGTGAGCGATACTTGTCCGAAAGCTGTCGAACAGTTTATCGTTACATTTGTTAATTGTTCTGTTAAAGAATTAGTCGTTAGCCTTACCAACTGATCCGAAGAGTTCCATCTTCTCCTTAACAGTAGCCTTGATAGCCTCGAAACCAGGAGCGAGAAGCTTTCTAGGATCAAATCCCTTGCCCTCAAGATCCTTACCAGCCTCGATGTACTTTCTTGTAGCATCTGCGAATGATAACTGGCACTCTGTGTTAACGTTGATCTTTGAAACGCCAAGTGAAATAGCCTTCTTGATCATGTCAGCTGGGATACCTGTACCACCGTGAAGAACTAATGGCATAACGCCTGTCTTCTGCTGGATAGCATCAAGTGTCTCAAAGCTAAGTCCCTTCCAGTTAGCTGGGTACTTACCATGGATGTTACCGATACCAGCTGCAAGCATATCTACACCGAGATCAGCGATAGTCTTACACTCATCTGGATCAGCGCACTCGCCCATACCAACAACTCCGTCTTCCTCACCACCGATGGAACCAACCTCACACTCGATTGAGAGGCCAAGCTGATGAGCTACGTTAACGAGCTCTGTTGACTTAGCAAGGTTCTCTTCGAATGGATAGTGTGAACCATCGAACATGATTGAAGTAAATCCAGCCTTAACACACTTGTAGCATCCTTCGTATGTTCCGTGATCAAGGTGAAGAGCTACAGGAACTGTGATTCCAAGTGACTCATCCATAGCCTTAACCATTGCTGCAACTGTCTCAAATCCTGTCATATACTTTCCAGCGCCCTCTGAAACACCAAGGATAACAGGTGACTGAAGCTCCTGAGCTGTGAGGAGAACAGCCTTTGTCCACTCAAGGTTGTTGATGTTGAACTGACCTACTGCGTAGTGACCAGCCTTAGCTTTCTTTAACATTTCTGTTGCTGAAACTAACATTTGTAAAATCCTCCGTAAAATTATATTTGGATACAACGTACCCACTTACGCTGATTATACCCCATATAATAAGAAAATAAAAGAATTTTTAGCCAAAAGTTCAACATATAGTTAGTTTGAACTTATCGATAGAAAATAAAACATTTATAAAGAATAGCCTGCCTTAATTGCATTGAAAAAAAATAAATGCTATGATTTTCCAGTAATAATGACAAATCTATCAAAGTGTAATGCATATAGAACACAATATGATTTTTGTAAGGAGGATAGAATGCTTCAGCTTAAGAATATCGTGAAGGATTATCACACTGGTGATGAAGTTGTTCAGGCACTTAAGGGTGTATCTGTGAACTTTAGGAGAAATGAGTTTGTGTCCATACTTGGTCAGTCGGGTTGTGGAAAGACAACGCTTCTGAACATAGTGGGCGGACTGGATCAGTACACCAGTGGAGATCTGGTTATCAATGGCAAGTCGACAAAGGATTTCAAGTCAAGAGACTGGGATTCATATAGAAACAATTCAGTCGGATTTGTATTCCAGAGCTACAATCTGATACCGCATCAGTCGGTACTGTCAAATGT
>NZ_JBEHVV010000118.1:0-4261 GCF_040227395.1 Coprococcus sp. RTP21428st1_C9_RTP21428_210409 | reverse complement strand
GGAAAGAATAGGGGTATGTCTACTAGCAAAGGACGGGTGGAGTCTGAAAGAAGTATTACTTGTGAGGGTGGAAGTAAGACAATTAATCCTAAAGAAATAAGATATAGTCAATCGTCTGTAAATGGTTCAAGTGAGATTATAGATAGCATGAAGAAGAATGGGTGGAAGGGTGACCCGATTGATGTGGTAGAAATGCCTGATGGAATATATACAACAATAGATAATACACGTGTTGTATCTGCAAGAGAAGCTGGTATTAATGTTAAAGCTAATGTGCATGGATATAATGATATTTTACCTGAGGAATATATCGAGAGATTTACAACTAAGAAAGGTGTTCCTGTTACATGGGGCGATGCAATTAGTCTAAGAGTTGGAAAACAAAAGGCATCTTTTAGAAATAGTAATCCATTTGGAGCGTTTGATATGGATACAATAAAGTAGGAGGCAAACATGGAAATATATGATGTAAGTAAAGTATATCAAGAATTTAATTATCCCAAAGAGTTTTTAAAAATTGTTGAACTAAATCTGGTGGACTTTGATTTTTGGTACTTAATGAGCAAAGAACAGGTTGAAAAAAGAATTAAAGGATTAAAGGAACGTTATCCAGATAGAGAACTTGTTCCTTTTGCTAGAAGAGATGATAGTGATGATATAGCTTGTTTTGATATTAAAAAAAATAGTAAAGTCCAAATTATTCATGATTTTGCAAGTGCTGGATATGAACAGAGAAAAGAGTATAATACTTTCTGGGAATGGTTTAAGGAAGCAATACAGGAAATGATAGATGAGGAAGAAGCAGATGATTAATTATGAAGAATTAAGCAAAGAAGTATCGTATGCACTTCGTCATGCACCTTGGGAATATGAGTTGGAGATGGATGAAGAAGGTTGGGTGTCAGTAGAACAATTAGTGGATGCTCTGAATAAGGATATGAAATGGATAGGTACATCAGAAGACGATTTATTAGTTATGATAGATAAATCAGAGAAGAAGAGACATGAAATAAGCGGTGGAAAAATCAGAGCATTTTATGGTCATTCAATTCCGATGCACATAAAGAAAGAAAAAATGATACCTCCAGATATTTTATATCATGGTACGGCTAGAAGATTTTTATCAAGTATAAAAATTAATGGCCTATTACCTCAAGGAAGACAATATGTTCATTTGTCACAAGATATTAGTACAGCACAGAGTGTTGGATTAAGACGTGATAATAAACCATGTGTTTTGCAAATTGATGCAAAAAGAGCTTGGGAAGATGGAATACTTTTTTATTTTGGAAATGAAAAGGTATGGTTAGCTGATGTAATACCAAGTAAATATATAACAGAAATATAGTTGATAGAAGCCAGTAGATTTAAGGGTGGAAGTACAACAATAGATGATGTTACAGAAATGGATTGGTATAATTATTATAGGGATACATATGGGAAAGAAAATGTGTGTTGGGAAAGTTGTAATCCATCAGAAGTAGCGTCCGCTTGGCAAGGTAGTTATCCCTATACTGGTGTGGATGCCTATACGAATATAACATTACATGATGGTGATATAATCTATATGGGCGAACCATTCCCAACGGGGTATTCTATAACATCAGAAGTAGCGCAGACTATAGGCAATGATGCTCAAAAGGTCTTTGGAGGATTGCAAGTAAAACCATATTATGAAAAAGGAATGGCTTATGCAGAATACAGAAGTAAGTTAACTCCTTACAAAGTTCATGGAGAACTAAATGTGGCAGATGGAGTCGCTTTGAATAATCCGCAATTTGGTCAAGGAGGATTAGCGCAAAGATTTGACCCTAATTTTGATTTTAATTGTGCTAATGGAGTACTGGAAAAGTATATATATCCAAGGAGCCAATGGAATTAAATAAAGAAAAGTTCTGGACTACTATTTTTTGTGATAATAAGATAATATCAAAAGTTGAATTAAGTAATGCTGAAGAGAAGTACAAAATGAATTATCAAACAATGAATGATGATATTCTGAAAGAATTAAGAAAACATAATAATGATTTTTTGAAAAATGAATTAGGAATTCCAAGTAATGAAGGTATTACAGGAATAGAATATGATTATGCATGGGGAAAAATATTTTCATATTATGATAATAAATCATCGGAGACAGGCATTGTGATTGTTTATATTTAATTATGGTTATACTTTAAGACTTCCTTAGAAGTAAAATCTGATATGTAATGACCTCTTGTCAAGTACAAGTTAACAGAAATCACCACAAAACTTTATTTAGTTGTCTGAAGGCACCCGGAAAGAGCCTCGGAGTATCAGTTCCCGGCATTGGCCACTCTGATATACGTGGATTGGTTACCGACAGGTCAATGGTCCGCCGTGAGCTCTACCGTCTAATTGCGTGGATCACAGATTTCTCTGTGCCAACATAGATTTATCGCAGATAGCTCGAACCTTGAAATGGCCGAAGCCCTTTCAGGATGTCTTCAGTTGTTACTTTAGTTACTGGCCAGATGTATGTGGCGCAAGCCATCTTACATCTGCTTGATTACCTGCTATAACAGCGGGATGATGATGTCAAGGCTGCGAAGCACCGCTGGCAGCGGCCTGGTCTTGATATCGGCAGCACGATGTTATACCTGTATCAGGTGATATGATCAGTCATCATGCCCCACATGAAACAGGCAAGCTCACGCGCAATCGCTGTTTTAGCTACATTGTGTTTCTTACTTTTTCCAAGAACCATTTTGTAGTATCGGCGTCTTAAGCGTTCATTGGCTTTATCTGCATAAGCAATAACCTGTGGTGAATTACCGGCTTGACGTGATTTCAGTTCCTTTGATTTGAATCCTATCTGACCACGGGCATAGCACTGGGAAGCTTCTGTAAGGAGCATACGCACATGACGATTTCCGGCTTTGGTAATGCCAAGCCTTGTCTGTTCATCACCGCTGGAATCCTCACCCGGTACAAGTCCCAGGTAGGAAGCAAATTTCTGTGCAGAAGCAAAACGCTGAAAATCGCCAACCTCAATCAGAACAGATAATGCGGTGTGAGTCTTGATACCGATGAAACAACAGAGTTTCTTAACCGATTCTCTGTATTCATCCTTGGAGGCAAGCTCCTCAATGCGTTTATCCAACCGTTCAAGCTTATCGCTAAGGGTAGTATAGGTCAGCAGATATTCGTCGAGGATTTCCTTATAAAGTGCCTCAGGCTTTAATGACTTAAGCCATTTGATGTGCGCTGCTGTCCAATGACTGTTTCCATCATAGCGATAGTTGTGGCGAAGACAAAATGCAAGAATCTGCTGCTTGACCTTTTTCAGTGCCAGTTTATGATCATCCCTCATACGGAGGAATTCTTTTGTTTCCTCGTCCGTTGCTGTAGGGATATGAACAGGACTGTAATTATGCTGTGCCAGACATTTGGCAATGATTTCAGCATCACGCCGATCAGTCTTAATTCTTCTTCTGCTGCACTGCTCAAGCATCGTTGTTGGCGCAAGTATCACACAGTTAACATGATGCTCTATTAATTGATGATATAAAGTATAACCGAGGCAACCCGCCTCATAACCGCATATAAAGTTAGCATCGTTTCCGTAGACGGTACGAAGAAACTCCAGATATTTCAGAACATTTTTGTAATCAGCTTCTGTTCTCTGGAAGTGGGAACCTTTCTCTGCATCGATTGTGTACGCACAAAATGTAAAACTTTCTTTGTGTACATCCATTCCTACGTAAACTGTGTTATAATTCATTTGATGACCTCCCTTTGTATGCGGTAATCCCTGTTACCATTGACTTTGACAATCTTTAGTATACAGGTAAATCCACGAACCTACAATGTGGAGGTCATTACATATTGTCTAATAAATCCAACTACCTCCATAACCATTGCCGAAGGCAAAACTTTTCGGTGACCGATTATTATGAATCGAGTCAGAATTCCGTAGAGGAATTCATAGGTTAAAGCGAAATTTGCCCCTAGGTATACGAAAGAACAAAACTTCATATTAAGTTCCAATTGACCGATATAAACGCACTTTTCATAACAAAAAAATTTGTTGTGAAAGGTGCGTGTTTTTTATGAAAATAAAGAAAGTTAACTCAGATGCCATTAAACTATACGAGACCAATATGGTAAAATTGAAAACTGCTGGAAATACCCGAGAAGTCCAGTTTATGGCTGGAAATAATAATCAATAATGCTTTTGACATTAATAAACAAATTTTGTCAAAATGTGGCTGTTAGTTACAAAAATATAAACAAATAA
>NZ_JBEHVV010000117.1:0-4300 GCF_040227395.1 Coprococcus sp. RTP21428st1_C9_RTP21428_210409 | reverse complement strand
GGCATATATCCTTTGCAAAGTTTGGAAGCATGGCTTCCGGTATGAATAAGCCGCTCACATAGGCCAGTATGACAGTGACCACAGTGAGAAGCAGTGTGCAGCCGTGTATCCCTGCGGGAAGCAGACTTATGAGCAGTGTATATACCGCGACACATGTAGCTATGACGATTCCGAACAGTATCCCGCTCATGCGGATATTTACATGCAGTTCATCGATAAACAGTGATGCCAGGGCGAGAGCCATGTATACAGTTATATAAAGGATATACAGCCATATGAACATGGATATGAAATTGCTGACATTGCGTCTGACTTTGCCAATTCCCTGTGACCTGAGCTTTGTTATGTAAGAGGCTGGGAGGTCGAGCAGGAATGGGAAGAAAACAACGCTGCACAGCATCATCATGAGAAGAACCGCCGCACTTGTGTAGAAGTCGGTGGTATTTGCTGCTCTGGTTGCATTTATTTTGTCGACGGTGAAGTTGGCAGTCCTGTCAAGAACCTTAGTCATGAACATGGCATTTACATCGTTGCTGAGCGTGTCCTGAATATCCTCGGGAAGCTCCATGTTCCTTCCTATCGCCTGAACCGAATATATGGCCGCCTGGGATATGCCAAGCATGGAGGATGTGGAGCGGAAGAGGTCATTCAGCACAAATGTATCGATGGACCGGTTGTCAGAATAGTATACCTCGACAGGTGTGTTCGTTCCGTCCATGATGTCGCTTATGATATTGTCAGGGACGTAGATCACAGCGAACAGGTCTCCGTCAGAGAGCCTTGAAAGGGCTGTATCCTTGTCTGAAAATTCTGTGAATACACATGATGAGTGGTAGCTGTCCATATCAGATATCGTGTTGTATGCCATCTGTGCGGTTTTTGAATCTGCACTCATCACGATTCCGATTGAAAGTGGTTCGGAGCGGTCATCAGAGTAGATGAAAGAGTTCGCGTTTAACGCAAGACACAGGAAAACCGTCATCATGACAAATGCTGCGACTACCATGTATATTCCATAATGAGCTATTCTTTTCAAATCAGTTCGTATAAGTCGGTAAAACATAAAACTCCTTTAGATAAAGCTATGATCTGATCAGATTGATGTAGGTTTCAGGTGAGGTGTATCCGGGTGAGATATTTCTGTCTATGGCCAGTTGGATGTGTCCATTTTTCAGTGTGTATATCTTGTTGCATATATCCAGCGCAGATGTCTCATGTGTGGCGATGATGACACTTCCTCCATGTGTTATGTAATTCTGGAGATAGCTCAGTATCCCGTTCTTGCATAGAAGATCAAGCGAGGCCAGAGGTTCATCGAGAAGAAGCAGATCCGGGTCAGACATCATCGTGATGGCAAGGCTTAGCCTCTTCTTCATTCCACCGGAGAGCTTTGAGACACGTTTGTCCAGAAATGAATCCACACCGAGAGACTGACATATGCTCATATTGTGGGAGTTCATGACTGTTTTCCTGCTTCCGGGGTGCCACAGTCTGATGTTGTCAATGGCTGTGAGTTCCGGTATGAGTGGATTGTCCTGTGGGAGCAGAGCAGCATTTGCCTGACAGTCGAAACCGAAGCACCCTGAGTCTGGCTTTATGTTTCTGGATAGTATTCCCAGCAGGGTGGATTTACCCGATCCGTTGATTCCCAGAAGGGCGATACATTCACCTGGGGATACGGACAGTGACACATCTGTCAGAACTTTATTTTTGCCGTAGCTTTTGCTCACTGAAGAGACAGAAAACATCTAGTATTCCTCCTCTATTACCTGAAAATCAAGGTAGTCAAAATCTATATCCTCCACAAAGTTATCCGCTGTGAATCTGGTTCTGGCGTGGTGGATAAACTCATCCTTATTCTTCTTAAGCCACACCGGCTTTGCCAGGTCAAACTCGTAGCACATATCCTCAAGGGCCTTGTATACCTTGTGGGTACGCGTCATCTCGTAGTCGGATATGCATATCACGGTATCCTTCATGAGGTGGTTATCTTTTATAAGTTTTCCCCATACTCTAAACATATATTATCCTCCATAAGGGTTATTTGAGATCGTACCTGACTAGTATATAACATTTGTGCACAGAATTAAAACAATAAAGACACAAATATGACACATTTACTGCGTATAGTAACAACTGTAAGAAAGAGAAAGGTACCGATTACAGGAATTAAGATAATAAAGATGCGAAAGGATGATAGAGATGGAACAGGAAAACAAGAACCAGATGAATGGAAATAGTGGTCAGGCACCACAGCAGGATGGTCTGTATCATTACAGCTATATGAACAATAGAGGAGATTCAAGATTTGACAGACCTTCAACAAATGCTTCACAGCAGACACAGAATGTTCAGGGAACACAGTCAGCGCAGAACAATCAGACAGCCGGTGTACAAGGCTCGGCACAGAACGCTCAGACTGCCGGCGCACAGAGTTCATCGCAGAATGCTCAAACAGCCGGTACACAGAACGCTTCATATTCAGGTTTTCAGAGAAATGTAAATGGCATGGAAGCATGGTATGACAGCCAGAGAATGAATCAGGGTTATCAGAATCAGGCAGGCAATCCAATGAACAATATGGGAACAGGAAAGCCTTCAGATAACAATATGAGACAGAAGAAGGCAAAAGATAAGAAGCCAAAGAACAGGAAGAGCGGATTTGGCAAGAAGGCAGCAGGTGTGGTTGCAGCGGCTGTTGTATTCGGACTTGTGGCAGGCGTTGTATTCCAGGGGGTCAGATATGGATCGGATAAGCTTCTCGGCAAAGATTCGCAGACCACAACAGAGCAGAGTGCTGAGGGTTCAACAGAGAACAATGCACCACAGCTCAAGCAGGCATCATCAGACACGACAAGTACAGTGTACGATGTGTCAACGGTTGCCAAGAAGGTTATGCCTTCCATCGTATCGATCACAGGAACATACGTAACAACATATGATTACTGGTTCAATTCATATCAGCAGGAGTCAACAGGAGCCGGTTCAGGTATCATCATCGGCAAGGATGATCAGTACCTGTATCTTGCAACTAATTATCATGTGGTACAAAATGCTAAGTCACTGTCAGTTACATTTGTCGATGACAAGAGTGCAGATGCGGTGGTAAAGGGATACGTTGAGAACAATGATATAGCAGTTGTCACAGTTAAGCTTTCGGACATATCGGATGACACTTTGAATGAGATAAAGGAGATTCAGGTAGGTTCATCGGATGATCTTGCAGTTGGTGATCCGTGCGTGGCAATCGGAAATGCACTTGGATATGGACAGTCAGTTACAGTTGGATATATAAGCGCACTTAACAGAGAGATAAGTGCTTCAGATGAGACAGTAAAGGTACTTCAGACAGATGCAGCCATCAACCCTGGTAACAGTGGTGGTGCCCTTGTCAACATGCAGGGCGAGCTGATCGGTATCAACACAGCCAAGTATTCAGATACAAGCGTTGAGGGTATGGGCTATGCACTTCCTATATCAGATGTACAGGATATAATCAATGACCTGATAGCAGGCAAGAATGTGTCAAATGATGGAACAACATCAGGACAGGCTTACCTCGGTATATCTGCCCAGACCATCACAAGCCAGTACGCACAGCTCCTGAACATGCCTGAGGGTGTATATATCTCATCAGTTGAGCAGGGTTCAGCAGCAGAGGAGTGTGGACTCCAGTCAGGAGATATCATTTGCAGCCTTGACGGTGAGGACATAGCAGATATGGAGACATTCCACGACAAGATCGTGGCCTGCAATCCTGGCGATAAGGTATCTATCGTATACTACAGAAACAACAATGGTAACTACGAGAAGCAGACTGCTACAGCTACGCTGAAGGAGAAGCAGTGATAAGCCAGATAATTCAGTGGTGATTTAGCACGGAGCTAACAGAACTGAAAGCCTATAGATTGATATAACAGCACCTGTAAGTGAAATTACAGGTGCCGTTTTGTATGTAAGATATGTGGCTGTCAAAATTGTAATCTGCCTGCATTGTATCGGAAGTCCTCGTATTCATCCGGTATGCGGTCAAGTTCGGCGGTAAATGCCTGTGGATTGTAAATTTGCTTGCAAATATACTTTAAATGGTGCATTATAAAGAGTACGCTTAAGTATAGCGTAAGATTTGGAAAAATGAAAAAGAAAGGTTTACATAACAATGTACAAAATACTTTGTAAGGATGGAAGGGCAAAGAGAGCTGAATTTCAGACTGTTCACGGAACAGTGCAGACACCTCTGTTCATGAATGTTGGAACGGCAGCAGCCATAAAGGGAGCTGTGGCAACAACGGATCTCAAG
>NZ_JBEHVV010000116.1:0-4524 GCF_040227395.1 Coprococcus sp. RTP21428st1_C9_RTP21428_210409 | reverse complement strand
GGCGAGAGGTTCGGTGTGAGTCCTGTTGTGGCGAGGGTTATCACGAACAGAGGAGTCACCGGGGAGAAAGCCATAGCTATGTACCTTGATGGCGACTGGGATTCCATGCACGATCCGGCACTGATGAAGGACATGGTGGAAGCCGGTGAGATAATAAAGGAAAAGCTCAGCGATAACAGGAGGATAAGGATAATCTCGGACTACGACGTGGACGGGGTTACCTCCAATTATATATTGCTTCTCGGCCTTCGGAGAACATGGGCGGCGCTGCACGGAAGCTGCGCTGATGACTGCACCGTGGTGGATTACGACATTCCACATCGAGTGCATGATGGATACGGAATAAATAAAAGACTTATAGATGCCGCCATAGCGGATGGTGTTGATACTATCATAACCTGCGACAATGGAATAGCGGCGATAGAACAGGTGAGATATGCGAAGGAGCGCGGGCTTACGGTCATCGTCACGGATCACCATCAGATCCCATTTGAGGAGAGTGATGGCGGCGAGCGGGTATATATGCTGCCCCAGGCGGATGCGGTCATAGACAATCAGAGGCAGGACTGTGAATATCCATTCAAGGGGCTGTGCGGGGCCGGCGTTGCGTTCAAGCTCATCCAGTACATGTACAGGATATGCGGGATAGCCGAGAGCGAGGTAAATGAATTCATGGAGATCCTGGGGCTGGCTACCAACTGTGACATGATGGATCTGGTGGATGAGAACAGACTCTATGTAAAATATGCCCTTGAAAGTCTGAAGGACAGCCGCAATCCGGGTCTGAATGCCCTCATGAGGCTCAGCGGCAGAAATGAGAAGAAGATATCAACGTATGATCTGGGATTTCTGATAGGGCCGTGCATCAATGCGGCGGGAAGACTGGGGGATGCGAAACAGAGCCTTGAGTTCTTGCTTGAGAGAGATCCAAATGTCGCCGAGGCAAGGGCTAGGGAACTGCTGGCTGTCAACAATGAGAGAAAGAACATGACGGAGGCCGGAGCCCGGCATATCACAGATATGCTTGAGACAGCCACTGTGAACGGAGAGTTCGGACAGGCGGCTACCCTTGCGGACAAGGTGCTTGTGGTGTATATACCGGCTGTACATGAGAGCGTTGTGGGAATAATCGCCAGCAGGCTCAAGGAGGCATACACAAGACCTGCGATGGTGTTCACGGACGCAGAGACGCCGGGGATACTGAAAGGATCGGGAAGATCCATAGACAGCTACAACATGTTCGAGGAGCTGAACCGGTTCCGGGAGATGTTCACTGCATTTGGCGGACATGCCATGGCGGCGGGCTTTTCCATAGAGAAGGAGAGGCTTGACGAGCTGAGGCGGAAGCTCAATGAAGCGGCGGTGCTGACGGATGAAGATATAACACCTAAGCTGATGATAGATGTGACCATGCCGCTGGCGTACAACAGCATAGAGCTGACGGAACAGATCGAGAGGCTTGAACCATACGGAAAGGGTAACAGGAAACCGCTGTTTGCACAGGCGGCAGTACCGGTGCGAAGGGCGCAGATACTTGGAAGAAACAAAAATCTTCTGAAGCTCCAGCTTGATACCTGGTACGGAAGGTGCGTGGATGCCATAGATTTTGATCCGGATACATTTGTGAATAACATAAAACAGTGGTTTGGAGAGGATGAATGTGTTAAAATGTTAAATGGTCAGCCGAACGCCGTAGTGATAGATGTCGCATACTATCCGACCATCAATGAATATATGGGAAGACGTTCACTCCAGATGAAGATGGAGGCCTATAACAAGGGAATATAAGCTGACTTTGATGAGAATACTATTAAGTGCATTTGTAATATATATCATACAGGAGGACGTAAGATGAGTGAGGTAGAAAAGTATATCAAGAGTATTCCTGATTTTCCACAGCCGGGAATCATATTCAGGGATGTGACAAGTGTAACTGAGGATCCTGAGGGCATGAAGCTGGCCATCGATGAGATGGATAAGCTGCTGGAGGGAGTAGATTACGATGTCATCGCCGGAGCAGAGTCCAGAGGATTTATATTTGGAGCACCGCTGGCATACAAGAACGGCAAGGGACTTGTTCTCGTGAGAAAGAAGGGCAAGCTTCCGAGAGAGACCGTGGAGATGTCTTACGATCTTGAGTATGGACAGGCTACTATAGAGATACATAAGGATTCCATCAAGCCGGGTGAGAAGGTCGTGCTGGTGGATGATCTTATTGCAACAGGTGGAACCATAGAGGCTGCGGCTAAGCTTATAGAGAGCCTTGGCGGAATAGTAGTCAAGATGGTATTCCTCATAGAGCTGACAGACCTGAAGGGAAGAGAGAGACTTTCCAAATATGACGTGGCTTCAGTAGTACAGTTTGAGGGAGAATGATCAGGGCAGAATAAAACAGGAAGTGTGGTGAGCATATGGGAGAGACATTGGATAAGACACAGGACAATATAATAGCTCAGGAGACGAAGAGAGCTGCGGAAGCAGGTGTTATCACCTCGGAGCAGGCCACGAAGGATGGAATAGCAGCCATCGAGAAGGCTCTTGCGTCTGGCAAGAATGTTCCTCAGAATGAACTTATAAAGCTGGAGGAGCAGGCGAATAAGCAGATGAAGGCGAAGAGAGAGATAGATCTGTCCACACCGGCAGATTTTACACCGCCGGAGGAATTGTATAAGGAGCTTATCTCAAGGATACTCACATATCACCCATCTGCCGACATCACTATGATAGAGAAGGCATATAAGGTGGCGGACGCTGCCCACAAGGGACAGCTCAGAAAGTCCGGGGAGCCTTATATCATGCACCCTCTGAATGTGGCCATAATCCTGGCAGAGCTCGAGCTTGACAAGGAGACGATAGTGGCTGGAATACTTCACGATGTCGTTGAGGATACAGTCATGACATCTGAGGAGATAGCAGCGGAGTTCTCCGAGGAGGTTGCTTTCCTTGTGGATGGAGTTACGAAGCTGACACAGCTCAAGATGACCACGGACAAGATAGAGGTTCAGGCGGAGAATCTGCGTAAGATGTTCCTCTCCATGGCGAAGGATATCAGAGTCATACTGATAAAGCTGGCGGACAGACTCCACAATCTGAGAACCCTCCAGTATCAGTCACCGGAGAAGCAGATAGAGAAGGCCAGAGAGACCATGGATATATATGCGCCTATCGCACACAGACTTGGTATCAGCAAGATCAAGGTCGAGCTGGATGACCTGTCCATGATGTACCTCATGCCGGATGTGTACAAGGATCTCAAGGCGCAGATAGATGAGAAGCTTACCGAGAGGGATGCTTATATCAAGAGGGTCGTTGCCGATGTCAAGAAGCATATTGATAATGCCGGACTTGAGGCTGAGATAGACGGAAGAGTAAAGCATTTCTTCAGTATATATAAGAAGATGAAGAACCAGAACAAGACTCTGGATCAGATATACGATATATTTGCGGTACGTATCAAGGTGAATACGGTCAGGGACTGTTACTCAGCACTGGGTATCATTCATGAGATGTACAAGCCTATTCCGGGAAGATTCAAGGACTACATAGCTATGCCTAAGTCCAACATGTACCAGTCCCTTCACACCACACTGATCGGACCTGAGGGACAGCCATTTGAGATACAGATAAGAACCTACGAGATGCACAGAACGGCTGAGTATGGTATCGCTGCGCACTGGAAGTACAAGGAGAACATAACCGGTACGGTCATGCAGAAGGAGGAGGAAAAGCTCTCCTGGCTCCGTCAGATCCTTGAGTGGCAGAGGGATACCGATGACAACAAGGAGTTCATGAGCTTTGTCAAGACTGACCTTGATCTCTTTGCTGAACAGGTATACTGCTTTACTCCTGCCGGAGATGTTAAGAACCTTCCTAGCGGATCCACACCTATAGATTTTGCCTATGCCATTCACACGGCGGTGGGCAACAAGATGGTCGGTGCAAGGATCAACGGACGACAGGTTCCTATAGATACCAAGCTTAACAACGGAGATCGTGTGGAGATCATAACCTCACAGAACTCCACAGGACCAAGCCGTGACTGGCTGAATATAGTCAAGAGTACACAGGCGAGGACAAAGATCAACCAGTGGTTTAAGCATCAGCTCAAGGATGAGAATATCAGCCGCGGAAGAGAGCTCATACTGAACTACTGCAAATCAAAGGGAATAGACTACTCCATGTACTCAAAGCCTGAGTATCAGGAGAAGATATACAAGAAGTACAATTTCCAGGATTGGGATTCCATAGTTGCCGCCGTTGGACATGGCGGAATCAAGGAAGGTCAGATAGTAAACCGTCTGATTGATGAGTACAACAAGGAGCACAAGCCACAGACTGCCACGAACGCTGAGGTTCTGGACGAGTATTCGGTGAAGAAGAACCATGGCAACCATACCGGCAAGGGTGGAATAATCGTAAACGGCATAGATGACGTTGCCGTGAGATTCTCCAAGTGCTGTTCACCTGTTCCGGGGGATGAGATCATAGGATTTATCACCAGAGGACGAGGTGTGTCCATACACC
>NZ_JBEHVV010000115.1:0-4611 GCF_040227395.1 Coprococcus sp. RTP21428st1_C9_RTP21428_210409 | reverse complement strand
GTTGTATATCGGTGCCAGATAATCGTCAGGGTATCCGGTCTGTGCCATGAGCTGATGCTTCTCATCGCGGAGAGCGTGGTTCTTCGTGGAGAGTGCTTCTTCATCCACTTCCTGATGCAGTATCCTTGCCCTTGATGCCTGGACGGCACTGTGGGCGATGGCATCGTCGATCTCCTTTATACGAGGGATCCTGGCATATACCTCAGCTTTTCTGTTGTCCTGTCTGCGAAGATTGTCCTGCCTGATCCTGCTCAGTCGGGACAAAATATCATCATAATTTATATTGCCCATAATATGTATATATTACCTCTTGTCAAGATTGAGTTCATCTGCAAGCATCTGTTCCAGCTTGTCCAACTGGTTGGACATGTCTGTCTGCTTGAAGTTCGCAAATCCATTCGGATTCCTGGTGGCTGCAGGCTGCGCTGTGGCCGCTGATTTCTTCTTGAGGAACTCCTGATCGAGCAGTTCGACATCCCTAATGGATTGTACACCATTCTTATGCCAGTTTTCAAGAATTCCATTGACATATGCGAAGTTGGCGGATTGTGGCTTGGAGATTATGGCCTTCTCACATGCCAGAAGGATAAGATCCTCTGAGAAATTCATCTCACCTGTCCACGCGTCAATGTATGCGGTCTCTATGCTGGTAGGATTGCTTCTGCGTATTCCGAGTGCAGAGAAGACCTTTCTGTAAAATGGGTTGTAGGCGGAGCTGTCTGCCTTGGCCTTGTCAACCGTGTCGATTCCTTTTTCATACCATGCTATGGCTACGGTCTCCGCATATCTGAAGCTTGCCTTGCCCATGGTCAGACAGTATTCGATCAGATATTCGATGAGCTCCTGGGAGAAGCCAAGCTGGTCGTATATGTATATGAGACTTTCTGATTCAGGCATGGAAAGCGGTCTGCCAAAATATGCCTCTGTCTCAAACATAATATCAGAGAGAACCTCGTCCTCCTGTTTCTTCCTAAGAAATTCTGGTGTAACTGTTATCTTGTCAGGCAGAGTGCGCTCCGGCACCTCGGCCTTGTCTTCGTCTGCGATCGTCGCCGTGATCTCGCTGTTGTTATCGTCATCTCCGGTGGAATAATCCACGCCGAGAATAGAGAGGTCGTCAACTCCGCTGTCGGAGGAGCTGCCCTTGTCGTGAAGAGGGAGAAGAGTTATTCCTGTAAGCTCCTTCTTCTTGTTGTAGTTGAGCTTCATAACATCCTGGCTTATCCAGTATTTTATGGCTCTGCAAATATCCTTCTCTGTGAGATTAAAATGATCTGCTATGTTGGCGACAGACACGGGTTTACTGGAAGACATAAGTCTGACCAGATACAGATATACCTTAACAAACTCTCCGCTGGCGGAGGTCATGTAATAGTCTATAAAAAAGTTTGATATAGAGGAATATGTTTCGTTTTTTTCTGTTGTAATAGTAATGTAGCTCATGTCAAAAAACTCCTTGATCATACTCCTGAAATAGCGCATTTCCCTTAGCGCAAATGCATTATAACATGAACTTTTTGGAATGCAAACAGAACATACAGTCGGTTGGGAAAAATGGTGGGGATGTGGATAATGTGGATAATGTGGACGAAAAAGAGACATAAAAATACAAAAGTCATAGTTTAACAGGGCTTTGTAATATTTCTGTAAAAATTATGTCAACAAAAAAATATAAGCTCTGTGGGGAAAACTTTCCCACAGAGCTGTGTGGATAATGTGGATAACTAATTTTTTATCAGGTCATTTCCGATAGAATAGACGTTTCCGGCGCCCATAGTTATCAACAAATCATTTTTTTTGCAATTTTTTAAGAGATAATTTTCTATATCGTCGAAAGATGGAAGATAGAACGCATCAGTACCCGTCTCGGCGATCTTCTCGGCGAGTTGCTTTGCTGAGACAAGTCCGGTATCCTTCTCTCGGGCTGCATAAATATCTGCCACGATGACGTGGTCACATACCTTGAGTGCGTCTACAAACTCATCGAACAGAGCGTAGGTTCTTGAGTAAGTGTGTGGCTGGAATACGCACCACAGTTCGTTGTAGCTTGTGTTCTTTGCTGCCTTCAGTGTGGCTGCTATCTCAGTTGGATGGTGAGCGTAGTCATCCATGACTTTCACGTTGTCGAGGATGGTTCCTTTGTACTCAAAACGTCTCTCGGCACCGACACACTCTGACAGTCCCTGTTTGATGACATCTATGGAGATTCCAAGTTCAAGGGATGCCGCTATGGCTGACAGTGAGTTGTATACGTTGTGCTCACCGAATACCTTGAGTGTTATGTCAGTGATCTCTTTGCCGTCCACAACCAGTGTATAGGTTGGATGGCCGAAGTCATCGAATCGTATATTGTGTGCTGAATATTTGTTCTGTGCGCCCTTTCCAAATGTTACCACGCGGCACTCGAGGTCTCTGACAACGGTATCATAATACTTCATATCGCCGTTCACGATGACCAGGCCCTCCTTTGGAGTCTTGGTGGCAAATACATGGAATGACTCAGCGATCTCATCTATATCCTTGAAGAAATCAAGGTGGTCGGCATCCACGTTCAGTATGATACTGATAAAAGGCTTAAATGCGTGATAGCTGTTGGTGTACTCACATGCCTCTGTTACAAAGTATTCAGATTTGCCTACACGGATATTGCCGCCGATGCTGTCGAGGATTCCTCCCACTGATATGGTAGGATCAGTGTCCGCATCTATGAGGATGTAGGACAGCATGGAAGTCGTTGTTGTCTTGCCGTGGGTTCCACTGACGGCTATGGAATATTTGTAATTCTCCATGATCTGGCCGAGAAGCTGGGCTCTGGTGAGCATAGGAATGTTCTTCTCCACTGCGGCCTTGAACTCTTCATTGTCAGGATGTATGGCTGCTGTGTATACGACCAGATCTATGTTGTCTGTTATGTTAGATGCACACTGACCGATGTTGATAAGCGCTCCCATGTCGGCAAGCTGATCGGTGATTTCGGATGCTTTCATATCTGATCCGGTGACCTTGAATCCGGCCTTCAGAAGTATCTCTGCGAGACCGCTCATGCTTATTCCGCCTATTCCCATGAAATGGACGTTGATTGGCTTTGAAAAATTGATCTTGTACATTTGTATTTCGCCTTCCTTATATAAAAGATTGATTACTATATTTAAAAGTGTTTTTTATTATAGCATAACTGCCCTCAAATGAAAATAAATGGTTTTGGTCAATTGCATAGATTGTTATTGAACGAAAATTATGTTATAAATGGAGGTAGTGTGATGGAAGCTGAGGAGAAAACTGCAAAGCTCATGCGGATCGTAGAGGGCGCAGAAGAGGTAGAGAAGATGGATGCATTGCTCAGCCTGGCTATAACGGGCGGAGATTATAACTGGATCTAAGAGGTATACATATTAGGTATACAGGGGCAAAGATCAATATAATATGAGTAGAGGTTAACATATGATTACAAATGACGCTACATTATTAAAGGTAAAGCACGAGGTGCTTTATGAGGTGGCAAAGCTTGCGTATGAAGGCAGGCTGGATGATGAGAGGGACAATCTTCCATATAAGATGGTTCCCGGTCCACAGCCATTTTTCAGATGTTGTATATACAGAGAGAGGGAGGTCATCAGACAGAGGATCAGACTTGCCGAGGGCAAAGCCCCTGGAACAGAGGATGATGGGAATGTAGTCCAGATCATCAACTCTGCCTGTGAAGGATGTCCTATTTCACGTTACGTAGTAACTGATAACTGCCAGAAGTGCATGGGAAGAGCGTGCCAGCAGGCGTGCCGTTTCGGTGCCATCAGCATGGGACGTGACAAGTCCTACATCGACCCATCAAAGTGTAAGGAGTGTGGACAGTGTGCCAAAGCATGTCCGTACAATGCCATTGCAGATCTGATGCGTCCATGTATCAAGAGCTGCCCGGTTGGTGCCATATCTGTGGCTGAGAATGGAACAGGTATTGCGGTCATAGACAAGGACAAATGTATAGACTGTGGTTCATGTATCCACAAGTGCCCATTTGGTGCGATCGGATCAAAGTCTTATATAGTAGATATAATAAATGACATGAGAGCCGGCAAGAAGGTATTTGCCATGTTCGCACCTGCCACATACGGACAGTTCGGTGCGGATATCACCATGGCGAGCTGGAGAACAGCCATGAAGAAGATAGGCTTCTACGATGCGGTGGATGTGGGACTTGGTGCCGACATGACAGCCATGGCAGAGGCAAAGGAATGGATGGAGGCCAAGGCAGAGGGCAGGAAGAAGACAACCTCATGCTGTCCTGCATTCAAGCTTCTGGTGGAGAAGCATTTCCCTGAGCTGGCAGACATGGTATCTGAGACCGTATCACCTATGTGTGCAGTATCGAGATACATCAAGGAGAATTATGAGGATGCCGTGACAGTATTCATAGGCCCTTGTATCGGCAAGAAGGCGGAGAGCGCAGTCGGAGAGAAGGAATCTGCGGACTATGCGCTGACATACGGAGAGATCAGAGCCATGCTGAGAGCAAAGGATGTCAAGCTTGAGCCTGAGGCTGAAGATAACGACCAGTCCACACTGTTCGGCAAGAAATTTGCAAATGCAGGCGGAGTTACAGCGGCAGTCATAGAG
>NZ_JBEHVV010000114.1:0-4667 GCF_040227395.1 Coprococcus sp. RTP21428st1_C9_RTP21428_210409 | reverse complement strand
GTCAGATACAGCTCTTCGTACAGCCGATTCAGGATACCTGACAAGACGACTTGTAGATGTATCACAGGATCTTATAATCAGAGAGCCTGATTGTAGTATAGGAAGAGATTCAATTCCGGGTATGGTCATTGAGGCCTTCAGAGAGGGCAAGGAAATGATCGAGGAGTTTCAGGAGAGAATCACAGGACGTTACCTTGCAGAGTCTGTATATGATGCAGAGGGCAACATGCTTGTCAAGATAAATCATATGGTAACTCCTAAGAGAGCTGAGCTCATTGTTAAGAAGGGTGTCGATGCCAACGGCGTTCCATTCACCGTTAAGGATGACGATGGAAACGAAGTTGTAAGATCAGATGCAAAGCTTAAGATCAGAACAGTCCTCACATGTAAGTCACACCTCGGTGTGTGTGCAAAGTGCTACGGTGCGAACATGGCAACAGGAATGCCTGTACAGGTTGGTGAGTCAGTTGGAATTATCGCTGCACAGTCAATCGGTGAGCCTGGTACACAGCTTACAATGAGAACATTCCATACAGGTGGTGTTGCCGGTGGCGATATCACACAGGGTCTTCCAAGAGTTGAGGAGCTTTTCGAGGCCAGAAAGCCAAAGGGACTTGCGATCATTGCAGAGTTTGGCGGAAAGGTACAGCTCCGTGACAACAAGAAGAAGAGAGAGGTTGTCATAACAAACGATGAGACAGGTGAGTCAAAGGCATATCTTATTCCTTATGGTTCACGTATCAGAGTTCTTGATGATCAGGTACTTGAGGCTGGTGATGAGCTTACAGAGGGATCAGTTAATCCACATGATATCCTTAAGATAAAGGGTGTTCGTGCAGTTCAGGATTACATGCTCCGTGAGGTTCAGAAGGTTTACAGACTTCAGGGTGTTGATATCAATGATAAGCACATTGAGATCATCGTAAGACAGATGCTTAAGAAGATCATAATTGATGAGCCGGGAGATTCAGATTATCTTCCAGGAACACAGGCAGATCTGCTTGAGTTTGAAGATACAAATGAGAAGCTTATCGCAGAGGGCAAGGAGCCTGCAACTGGAACACAGATAATGCTTGGTATAACAAAGGCATCACTTGCAACTGATTCATTTATGTCGGCTGCATCATTCCAGGAGACAACAAAGGTTCTTACAGATGCTGCGATCAAGAGTAAGGTTGATCCACTTATCGGACTTAAGGAAAACGTTATCATCGGAAAGCTTATACCTGCTGGTACAGGAATGAAGAGATATCGTTCAGTAAAGCTTGACACTGATATGGAAGAGCTTAACTTCTTTGATGAAGATGAGGATACAGATGATTACGAAGAGTTAGAGAATGTAAATTCAGAGGAGATCGTATTTGAGACCCTCGATACAGCCGGAGATGCTGACGAAGAGTAATCACTCATTTGCTTGGATGTATATAAAAAAGTAGTGGCTGCGAAGCTGCTCGACATGAAGGATATAAGGGGAATCCGGGATATGTCAATTTCTCATAAAGGTATTCAGATATACCTGTGAGAAATAGGATATGCCGGATTTCTTTTTGGAAATATTTAGTAAGAAAGAAATGGAATAATATGGCTGCTGTAAAGAAAATCAATAAAGAAGGTATATTAGAAGCGGCGTATAACCTTGCCAGAAGAGAAGGAATTGCCGCAATAACAGCAAGAAAACTGGCAAAAGAGATTTCCTGTTCAACACAACCAATATATGAGAATTTTGTTGATATGGGAGCTGTTATAGAGATTACAACAGAGCGTATAAATGAGGTTTACGGTTCCCTGAAGACAAGTCTGTGTAAGAAAGAGAATGCGGATTATGTCAGCCAGACCACTATTGTCTGTGAGTTTGCAGACAGTGAGAGGGTGTTGTTCAGACAGCTCGTTGCAGACAATGACTCGGGACATGGACTGTTTAAGGATACCAGGACAGAGAAGATGTTAGTTGAGACACTTCACTGTGATGAGATTGTTGCAGATCAGATAAATGAGGAAATGCACAAATATATAATGGGACAGGCGTTTCTTGTAAATGAAGGTTATACAGAATTTGATCAAGCCAGACTGGCAATGGAAACAGAGAGAGTCTTTGAGTTCGTTAAGAAAATATTTGTCAAATAAATGCTTGACAGAGAAAATACTCGACTATATAATGATAAAGCATGCGTAAAAACATGCTTTATCATTTTTAATTTATATACAGGAGGTGAAAACATGCCAACATTTAACCAGTTAGTTAGAAAAGGAAGACAGACAGTAGAGAAGAAGTCAACTGCACCAGCTCTTCAGAGAAGTTTCAACTCACTCAAGAAGAAGCCAGTAGAGACAAGCTCACCACAGAAGAGAGGAGTTTGTACAGCAGTTAAGACAGCTACTCCTAAGAAGCCTAACTCAGCTCTTAGAAAGATCGCCAGAGTACGTCTTTCAAACGGAATCGAAGTAACAAGTTATATCCCAGGTGAGGGTCACAACCTTCAGGAGCATAGCGTTGTACTTATCCGTGGTGGAAGAGTAAAGGACTTACCTGGTACAAGATACCATATCATCAGAGGTACTCTTGATACAGCAGGTGTAGCAAAGAGACGTCAGGCTCGTTCAAAGTATGGTGCAAAGCGTCCTAAGGATGCAAAATAAAACATGCTAGAACACAATTCTAATTTGTGCTGGTAAGGTCATGTTTTTATATAGATAATAATTCAGATAGAAACAATTAAGACAGATAACAGCACGAACACATTCCATAATTATATAGAGAATGTGAGTACCGAAGATTTAATAAATAATTAAGGAGGGAAGAACCGTGCCACGTAAAGGACATATCGCAAAGAGAGACGTATTAGCGGATCCAATTTACAACAATAAGGTCGTTACAAAGCTT
This sequence comes from Coprococcus sp. RTP21428st1_C9_RTP21428_210409, assembly GCF_040227395.1. Classification (NCBI taxonomy): domain Bacteria; kingdom Bacillati; phylum Bacillota; class Clostridia; order Lachnospirales; family Lachnospiraceae; genus Coprococcus; species Coprococcus sp. RTP21428st1_C9_RTP21428_210409. Next base: position 1,786 of record NZ_JBEHVV010000114.1, on the reverse strand, counting down.
ATCAACAACATTATGTTAGATGGTAAGAAGGGTGTAGCACAGAAGATCGTCTACGGTGCATTTGATCGTATCGCAGAAGAGACTGGTAAGCCTGCATTAGAGGTATTCGAAGAGGCTATGAACAACATCATGCCACTCCTCGAGGTTAAGGCTAGACGTATCGGTGGTGCAACATACCAGGTACCTATCGATGTAAGACCTGACAGAAGACAGGCTCTCGGACTTCGTTGGTTAACAGCTTTCTCACGTGCAAGAAGTGAGAAGACTATGGAAGAGAGACTTGCGAAGGAGATCATGGATGCAGCTAACAACACAGGTGCATCTGTAAAGAGAAAAGAAGACATGCACAAGATGGCAGAGGCAAACAAGGCATTCGCTCACTACAGATTCTAGTTATCTGTGTGAGCATGCATTTGCATGCATGCTTATGTGTATATGGGACACAATAGATGTGTTACGAAAATTAGCAAAAGGAGGACAATCCGTTGGCTGGAAGAGAATATCCATTGGACAGAACAAGAAACATTGGTATTATGGCTCATATCGATGCAGGTAAGACAACTCTTACAGAGCGTATCTTATACTATACTGGTGTTAACTATAAGATTGGTGATACTCATGACGGTACAGCTACCATGGACTGGATGGAGCAGGAGCAGGAGAGAGGTATAACAATTACTTCAGCTGCTACAACATGTCACTGGACACTTGAGGATCATCACAAACCAAAGGCTGGCGCGTTAGAGCACAGAATCAACATCATCGATACTCCGGGACACGTTGACTTCACTGTTGAGGTTGAGCGTTCACTTCGTGTACTTGACGGAGCTGTAGGTGTATTCGATGCTAAGGCTGGTGTAGAGCCTCAGTCAGAGAACGTATGGCGTCAGGCTGACACATACAATGTACCTCGTATGGCATTCATCAACAAGATGGATAAAATGGGTGCAGACTTTTTCTACTCAGTTCAGACAATCATTGATCGTCTGGGCAAGAATGCAATTCCAGTACAGATCCCTATCGGAAAAGAGTCAGACTTCATCGGTCTGATCGATCTGTTCGAGATGGAAGCATACTACTACAAAGATGATAAGGGCGAGGACATCGAGATCACAACTATCCCTGATGACCTTAAAGAGCTTGCAGACAAGTGGCATGAGAACCTTGTCGAGAAGATCTGCGAGTTAGATGACGACTTAATGATGATGTACCTTGAGGGCGAGGAGCCATCAATCGATGAGATGAAGAAGGTTCTTCGTAGAGCAACTATCGCATGTGAGGCAGTTCCTGTATTCCTTGGTTCAGCTTACAAGAACAAGGGTGTTCAGAAGATGCTTGACGGTGTTATCGAGTACATGCCAGCACCAACAGATATCCCTGATATCACAGGTGTTGATCCAGACGGTAACGAGGTTGTTCGTCATTCATCAGATGATGAGCCATTCTCAGCTCTTGCATTCAAGATCATGACAGATCCATTCGTTGGAAAGCTTGCATTCTTCAGAGTTTACTCAGGTACACTGAACTCAGGTTCATATGTACTGAATGCAACAAAGGATAAGAAGGAGCGTGTAGGACGTATCGTACAGATGCATGCCAACGCTCGTAAAGAGATTGATAAGGTTTACTCAGGAGATATCGCAGCTGCTGTAGGTTTCAAGCTTACAACTACAGGTGACACAATCTGTGATGAGCAGCATCCAGTTATCCTTGAGTCAATGGAATTCCCAGAGCCAGTTATTGAGCTTGCTATCGAGCCTAAGACCAAGAATGATCAGGGTAAGAT
>NZ_JBEHVV010000113.1:0-4754 GCF_040227395.1 Coprococcus sp. RTP21428st1_C9_RTP21428_210409 | reverse complement strand
GCTCAGGACTTGTGGCGAGCGTTGCCATAGTCGAGAACAATAATTTGATAGCTGAATATACAACCAACTACAAGAAGACACATTCCCAGACACTGCTTCCTATGCTGGAAGAGATCGTGAAGATGACAGAGACGGACAAAGAGAGTTTTGATGCGCTGGCTGTTGCTGCCGGACCGGGATCATTTACAGGACTCAGAATAGGCTCAGCGACGGTCAAGGGACTTGCACTTGCATGGAATATACCGGTTATTGCGGTGCCGACACTTGAGGGGCTTGCATACAATGTGTGGGGAACTGACAGACTTATCTGCCCTATCATGGACGCGAGAAGAAAACAGGTGTATACGGGACTTTATAGTTTTAACAGTGATGACAGGCTTGAGACGATAATGGATCAGACTCCTATGGATATTGCTGACCTTATAGACCAACTCAATGAGAGAGGGGAAAAGGTTATATTTGTGGGAGATGGAATAGATGTGTATGCTGATGTTTTAAAAGAGAAGATGACGGCAGACTACGCATTTGCTCCGGCACACATGAATAAGCAGAGAGCTGGCTCGGTGGCAGCCGCAGCCCAGGTGAGATATGCAGCCGGACAGTATGAGGAGGGGGATACATTTGCCCCTGAATATCTCAGACAGTCACAGGCAGAGCGGGAGAGAGCTGAAAAGGCAAAACTGGAGAATGATGGACATGAATAGCTGTTTTTCCCATGTACGCCCGAGACTGGCAGATATGAAAGACCTGGCCGGGATAGCAGCACTTGAGATGACGGTGTTTTCGCATCCGTGGAATGAGGAGATGGTGTCCTCATCTATACAGGGGACATACGATCATGTCAAGATCCTTGAGACTTCTGAAGGAGAAATCGCCGGCTATATCATATATTCGGCGGTGTGTGACAGTGCAGATCTGCTCAGGGTAGCAGTGGATGCCAGATCAAGACGTCGTGGCATCGGCTTTAAGCTGATGGAAGCCATGATCGATGACTGCAAGGACAGGAATGTGCAGAGCATATTTCTGGAAGTCAGGGAATCCAACGCTGCTGCGATAGCTATGTATGAGCAGTTTGGATTTATAAAAATTTCTACAAGAAAAAAATACTACGACTCACCGGTGGAGGATGGTCTGGTTATGCAAAAACAGTTGTAGTAATAGATATATGCAGAATATACAGTGCGTGGAGACCACATTTGCACGGCTGGAAAACATTGTCGGTATATTCTGTGAAGGATCTGGCTTATAATCAGACTCATAACAGGGCTGCATACAGTCGGACAGGAGATAAATATGAGTGAGATCAGATGTAATAGGTGTGGAAGGATAATTGTATTTGGAGATATGCATAACAAGGAGGATTACGTCCTTATTCAGAAGGAATGGGGGTATTTCTCACACAAGGATGGCAGAAAATACACACTCAGGATGTGTGAGGACTGTTACGACAGACTTGTAAATGAATGTGTCATACCTCCAGAAATAGATGATGTGACAGAGTATGCATAGAGTATGCATATAGACTTTGCCTTAGAAATGGAGATAGAAGATGATAGACGTATGTCTTTTGGGGACCGGAGGGATGATGCCGCTGCCATACAGGGCACTTACATCTCTCGTGGTCAGATATAACGGACACGAGATGCTGATAGACTGCGGAGAGGGAACCCAGACCTCAATGCGTCAGCAGGGCATGATAGGCTTTAAGCAGATAGATGTGATCTGCTTCACACATTTTCATGCAGATCATATAAGCGGATTGCCGGGGCTGCTGCTCACGATAGGCAATGCCGAGAGAACGGAGCCACTTCTTATGGTTGGCCCAAAGAGACTTGAGAAGGTAGTCAATTCCCTAAGGGTTATAGCGCCTGAGCTTCCGTTTGAGATCAGGTTCCAGGAGCTCTCGGAGGCTGAGGAGAGCTTTATGTGGGAGGATCTCAGGGTGGATGCATTCAGGGTGAATCACAATGTGACATGTTATGGATATTCCCTTTCGCTTCCAAGAACAGGAAAATTCAGCGTGGACAGAGCTAGAGAGAATGAGATTCCAATGAAATACTGGAATGGCTTGCAGAAGGGCAACACATACGAGGAGGATGGACACATATATACTCCTGATATGGTGCTTGGTCCTGACCGCAAGGGCCTGAAGCTCACATACTGCACAGATACCAGACCGACCCCCCTTATAGAGAAGTATGCAGCCGGATCAGATTTGTTCATATGCGAGGGCATGTACGGCGAAAAGGAGAAAGAGATAAAAGCCATAGAGCATAAGCATATGATGATGCAGGAGGCTGCGGCCATAGCGGCAAAGGCAGATGTGGGGGAGATGTGGCTTACACATTACAGTCCGTCGATGGCAAAACCGGCGGTGTTTATGGATGAGATAAGAGAGATATTCCCGAGAACTATTGCGGCAAAGGACAGGACGACAACAACGCTCAAGTTTTCGGAGGAGTAGAATAGATCGACAAAGGTGAGATGAATTATGGAGAAAGATGTAAAGATACTGGCTATAGAATCCTCATGTGATGAGACATCCGCAGCGGTTGTTGTGAATGGAAGAAACGTACTGTCAAATATAATATATTCACAGATAGATATCCATACACTTTATGGAGGCGTTGTGCCGGAGATAGCTTCGCGAAAGCACATAGAGAAGATTACACAGGTCATAAGACAGGCGCTCAAAGAGGCAGAGTGCACACTGGATGACATAGATGCGGTTGCAGTCACATATGGACCGGGGCTTGTTGGCGCTCTTCTAGTTGGTGTGGGAGCAGCTAAGGCCATAGCATTTGCAAAAGATATACCACTTGTTGGTGTGCATCATATAGAAGGTCATATCGCAGCGAATTATATAGAGAACAAGGAGCTTGAGCCTCCGTTCATGTGCCTTGTTGTGTCAGGAGGTCACACACATCTTGTAAATGTAGTCGATTACGGCAAGTTTGAGATACTGGGAATAACCAGGGATGATGCGGCAGGAGAGGCATTTGACAAGGTAGCAAGGGCTATAGGACTGGGTTACCCGGGAGGACCGAAGATAGATCGTAAGGCGAAGGAGGGCAACCCTGACGCTATAGAATTTCCAAGGGCAAAGGTGGCAGAATCAGCCTATGACTTCAGCTTCAGTGGCCTGAAGTCCGCAGTGCTCAACTATATCAATCAGGCTCATATGAGAGACGAGCAGATCAATGAGGCCGATGTGGCAGCATCGTTCCAGAAAGCAGTAACGGAAGTGCTCACAGAGCATGCGGTTGCTGCGGCAAAGGAATACCATATGGATAAGATAGCCATAGCTGGCGGAGTTGCGTCCAATTCTGCTCTCAGAGCCAGCATGAAGGCGGCCTGTGAGAAGGCTGGGCTTACATTGTATCATCCATCGCCGATACTGTGCACGGACAATGCGGCCATGATAGGTGCGGCGGGATACTACGAATACATAAATGGAACAAGACATGGATGGGATCTGAATGCCATACCAAACCTCAAGCTGGGTGAGAGATAACCAGCCTGGTCAAGTGTGTGATGGTGTCAGACTACTACTAGGGAGAAGATGAACATGGGCGATGCGGATAATGCTGATTACAAGGAATCAAATATAGAAATCTTTGATACAGTGGATGAAGTAAAGGTCACGGCAATAGTCCTTGCAGCCGGAAAGGGCAGCAGGATGCACAGCGATATACCTAAGCAGTTTATGACGCTGGGGGATTATCCTGTGCTGTATTATTCGCTCAAGGCCTTTCAGAACAGCCCGGTTGATGACATAATCCTTGTCACAGGTGAGGATTATGTAGAATATTGCAGAAATGACATAGTAGACAGGTACAACATCACCAAAGTCAGGAAGATCGTGACCGGTGGGGCAGAGCGCTATGACTCCGTACATAATGGACTTATTGCGGCGGATGGTGCGAAGTATGTACTCATCCATGATGGTGCGAGACCATGCATAACCCAGAAAATCATCACAGATTCCATAGATGCAGTAAAGATATATTCTGCGTGTACAGTGGGTGTACCTGTGAAGGATACCATCAAGATAGTAGATGAGGATCAGATGGGAGTGGATACTCCTGATAGATCCAGGCTGTGGCAGGTTCAGACTCCACAGAGTTTTAACAGGGAACTTCTGCTTACCTGTTATGATGGACTGGCGCATGACAAATGTCAGGTTATAACGGATGACACAATGATAGTGGAGCGTTATAGCAGCGTCAGAACGAAGGTGATAATGGGGGCGTATGAGAACCTGAAAATCACCACTCCTGAGGATTTAAAAATTGCTTCAAATTTTTTGAAAAAAGATGTTGACACAAAGATGGTAAAGTGATAATATGTACAAGTCGCCGGTTGATGGCGACGAACAAAAACAACTTGGAGAGATATCGAAGCGGTCATAACGAGGCGGTCTTGAAAACCGTTTGTCCGAAAGGGCGCGAGGGTTCGAATCCCTCTCTCTCCGCTGACTTTCATACATAATGAAAGTTCAAGCGCTTGATACTGGAGAAGTACCCAAGCGGTTGAAGGGGCTCCCCTGGAAAGGGAGTAGGCCGTTAATAGCGGCGCGAGGGTTCAAATCCCTCCTTCTCCGTTAGACATACTTAGTATCAGAGCTATATAAGAACCTTGAAAAATTAACAACATGACAACCCTGAAATTCCAAAAAAGAATTTCAAGAACGTCGGATCAGAGATGATATCAAAGATCTAACAAACCAATAACAGTAAAGATGGTTAGGAAAA
>NZ_JBEHVV010000112.1:0-5404 GCF_040227395.1 Coprococcus sp. RTP21428st1_C9_RTP21428_210409 | reverse complement strand
GGGCATACACTGCGACAAGAATGGGCAGGCCTATCAGATTTCGGAGATTATTTGCGTGCCATACTGCCGTGCTCAGGTATGCGACAAATATGCACAGCGCAACATCTGTGATGAGATGCAGCTTCTGATTCACGATATACATAGGATGATAACGGTCGTCAGGTGGCTGGATGTCCGATGTGGACAGGCTCTGTTCAAATTGACACAAATTGTAGTTATATATTCCTCTGGCAATTGCAAGCTCAGATATGCTGCCGGCGTACAGGTTGTGTCGGAACAGCGTTGCTACCTCGTAATTATCAGAGTCAGGATTGCCGGCGTAGAATGAGAATTCGGCCATTTTCTGATAATGGGATCTCGCACGGAGAAGTATAAGTATGTTAAGAACACCGTTCAGCAAAATAAGGATCATTGTGACGGAATAGAGCATGGAAGCATTTGGCATTCTGAAATACTCCAGGTCAGGATTCACAAGCTGAAGGATCTCGGCGATCACACCTATGGATGAAAGAGTGACAATGAAAGCGGTTAGAGTAGCCCAACTGTATTTGGACGAATCCGCTACCTGATCATATATATGCCGGATGCAATCCTCACTGTAGTTTGTGAGCTTGTTGTAGCTGGTGTGTCTGAAAGAGTTCAGTCTGGAATCATAATCCCATGAGCACATGCGCGCCACTCCGAATCTGGACGCAGGAACATGACCTGGCAGATCCGAGGAGAAGAAAGCATCATACCTTTTGTAGGTAATATGGTCATGAACCATGCTGTCGATAAGCATAACTCCACCAAATGATAAACTGACAAGAGCCACCAGCAGAGGAAAGCTGTTAAATACAAATGACACAACAATATATAGAATACTCACCATACAGAACAAGGTGATGATGACTCGTCTCCCCTGTTGTATATCATTAAAAGATCTCGAACAGTTCTGAAAATGATTATATGTAATGCTATAGGTGTTACTGTTCTCATCAAGCACGGAATGTTCAAGTATCAGGCTTAGCTCAGAATACTTCTTGTGCAATGAGAATGGAATAAATCTCAAAGCTGTCAAAATGATGGATGCACACAGCATGACAATACTGAACAGCGTCCCCTTTGTGCTTGTCGCCTCATAGGAACTGATCCAGGTAGAAGAGAAGATGGTTGCAAGCATCTGTACAGAGTAAAGGACTATCAGTGTATATGTTGCAAATGCCTGTAGCTTGTCAACCCTCCTGGCATCATTCATTAGCTTCTGAAAATGTGGGTTGTTCAGATCAGTCACGGGATGTGCGACCTTAGGTTCTTTGATATTTCTTGTTATAGCAACCTCCGATGCATATGCAGGGAAATTCACATCATCAAAAAGCGCATACAAAAGGATCGTAGCAAGGTATTCTGATGGTGAGGTGCATTTGAACAAAGAGCAATAATGTGTAAGCTGGTTGTCTGTTGAGAGGACGTTACTCAGATATGACTGCAGTGAAACTATAAAATCAGAGTCCAGTGCGCCTTTTGTTTCTATAAGATTGTCAAGATGAGCACACAGCTTGTCGTAATCTATCGCATTCAGCAGAGCTCTTATAGGAAGAGGCTGCTCGTTTCCGGAAAAGTTCTTATTTGCCAGGTTGGAAAAGAAAACACTCAGCTTCGTGCCTGTAGGATAGCTCTCGTCAGGATGGATGAGATAGTACAGAGGTTTCTGGGCTGAATCTGCATCCTTCTTAAGCCATTCTATATCCGCATCCTTGAAGACGGAAAATGACATTATTTTGTCAATATCGTCATATTGGTTCGGATTCTGTGAAAAGAATAATTGGCTGAAAGTATGTTTGTTGGAGTATGAAGACGTCTGTGGAACAATGGGAATGTTAAGCCCCAGATGCTCTGTGAAAAGTTCCTCCAGAGAGCATATGTGTTCCGCCGGTCTGGTACGATATTTCATCTTTTGTTTCCCCCTCATGGAAATGAAATAGGTTGGTTTAGTAAATATATGTGCTAAGCACTATATGAATATATAACAAAAAATGAGCTATTTCAACATAACAAAGGATATATTTCGACAAAATAGAATAAGGAATTTTCAATAACGAAAATAGACAATGAAACATGCAATATAGACAATGATATGTCTGGAGTGCGGATTACATTGCCTGAAAGTCATATTACTTCAGACTCTATAATATCAGGTAATAATTGATAAAGATCATTTATTTCTTTAAATTGATATGCAATGAGGCGGAGAACCGCATAGATAAATGAGGGGGAGAGAATTCAATATGACAATAGGCGTATGCGATGTAAATCCAGACGAGACGCAGAGAACAGTATATTTCCTGCGCTCTCAAATTAAAAACAACATTATTGATAACGAAAATGTGAGATTTGTTTCATATAACCTTGATTCAGTAATGTTGGATATCGACTATCAGAAGTTCGACTGTGACATCTTTATAACAGAGCTTCTGTATCCAAATGGCAAGAATGGTGTGAACCTGGCAAAGAGGATCAATGCCGTAGCTCCATCTTGCAAGATTCTTTTTTATGTAAACAAAATCCCTGAAGAACTGGACATATACGAGGCGAATCATGTGAATTGTATGCTTAAAGGCAGGCATGATGCAAGACTTGTGACATTCATGAATGATCTTGTGGAGAAGATGAACAATGATGACAAGAAGCAATTCATCAAAATCCGATATGACAGGAACGTCAATATCCTTGATTGCCGCGACATAATGTACATCAAAATAGAGAACAGAGTAACGATATATTACACAAATAGAAAAAATGACCAGCGTGATGGCAAATATTACGAATACAGACCTCTCAGCGAGATCATGAAAGACCTTCCGGATAATTTCGTGAGATGCTCAGCCGCTGCGGTGGTTAACAGAGATTATATCAGTAATTATAATCATCAGACCATTACGATGGTTGATGGGGAGGAGATAAAGATTGGAAGACGGTATGGAGATGTTAATGAAAATAGAAAGGAGAAAGTAGTTCAATGAAAAAAAGAGAAATAAGAAAGTTTATTGTGATGATTATGGGCATAATACTGCTGGTTTCAGAGGTTCAGTTGTTTAGTGGTGATAATGTATATGCCAGTACAAGAACAAGTAGGTACGAGCAGTTATATGTGCCGTCATATGCGGCAATGAGTGGGAAGATGCTGTATTACGCAGTGGGATCAGGGGCTCAAGGAGGGCGGTTGTATATGTACAATACATCTACAAAACGTCAGAAAAAAATATCTGATTTGCGCTGTACGGATCTGACAATTACAAAAAAAAATATATATTGCACTGTAAATAAATATATTGGTTCCGATGCCCGTAACAGGTATGTATATAGAATGTCAAAGGATGGTAAGAAGACGAAAGTCCTTGCGGAAGGCTATAGCCCTGTTGTTGTCGGAAAGTATATTTATTATATAGGTGTTAAAAAAGGCTCTGCTCCGTGGAATGCAAACGTTAAGGTTGAATATGGCTCTACGGGCATATATAGAATGGATTCCAACGGAAGAAATAAGAAGTGCATTTATCGATTCAGTGGGAAGGTTTCAACAGATAAGCTCATTGCTGGAAAAAATCGGGTCATATTTACTGGAAGTAATTCTGTCACATATGCAATAGGAACAAACGGAAAGATGACTCGCGCGAGTATTTCAACTTCAAAAAACAGAATTAGTACATTTACATGGCTTACAAGTTCAACAATTAATAAACTTCCGATATCAAATAATAAATATGGTTACATATATAAGATACAGGGAGCCGCACTTGTCAGGTGTAAAGGAACAAGTCGTAGAACCATATTTAAAGTTCCTGCACAGTATGTTAGAAATGGTGGAATAAATTATGTAATAGATTGTGGAGATTATCTGTTTGTTGTTTCGGGTTACACATATGCGTTCGTTGTTAGTAAGAGTGGAGCGGGCGTAAAAAATGTTGCAGCAGCTTTGATTGGATATTGATGTTGTTATTACGGAGTTTGCCGAAAAAAAGCAAAATACAGACATGGCAAAACGACATACAGACATGCAAAAACGTGGAGATATATAGTATATGATATAATTTCACAAGAGATGGAGGGGATTAGAATGATAACATATAAGGTATATTCCGACATAGGAAACAGGGAGAAAAACGAGGATTCCGTTGGAAATTTCCATGTAAATCAGAGAGATATATTTGTATTGGCTGATGGACTCGGCGGTCATGGACGTGGTGAAGTTGCTTCTTCAAAGGCGATAGAAACAGCCAGAGATCTTACACAATTAGTTGGAGACAGTAACGCTGATCTTTTGTCAGATATATTTGAAGAAGCTCAAAAACGAGTAATGAATATTCAAGAGGGTACATTCGCAAATGGCATGAAAACGACACTTGTTGCGTTAGATATATGTCGCGATCAGATCAAATGGGCCCATATAGGCGATTCACGTCTATATTATTTTCAAAATTGTAAGTTGGTTGAAAGAACTTTGGATCATAGCGTTCCTCAGATGTTGGTTCTGGCGCACAAGCTAAAAGAGAAAAAAATCAGAGGGCATGAAGACCGGAATAAATTGCTGAGGGTTATAGGTAGTCCATGGGAGACTAAAAAGTATGATTGTTCTGAGATTATAAATAAAAATGGATTTCAGGCATTTCTTTTGTGTTCAGATGGGTTTTGGGAATTGATAGATGAAAAAGCAATGACTAAGACTTTGAAGAAATCAAACAGTGTTGATGAGTGGTTGGATGCAATGGTTGAGATAGTAAGGCAAAACGGTAAGTGTACGGATATGGATAACAATTCGGCGATTGCCGTTTGGGTTAAGTAGGTAAATATTGTTGGAGGATATATTGAATGCAGAGAAGATGTCTAAATTGTTTTAATTTATTTGACATAGTATATAGCGATAAGGAAGAGAGTGAGGTCTGTCCATACTGTGGATATTGCGAGGGAACACCACCTAAAGAATTATATCATTTATATCCGGGAGTTGGCTTATACAATAACAGGTATGTGATAGGTACATGTATAGGATTTGGCGGATTTGGTATTACATATAAGGCTTGGGATAATGTACTTGAGACGGTTGTGGCTGTGAAAGAGTATTATCCAACTGGTCTTGTGCAAAGGGTTCCAGGAAAGCCACAGGTAATTATTTATACTGGTGAAAGTAAAGAAGAGTATATGCAGGGATTGGAAAGATTCTTGGATGAAGCAAAAAATATGGCGAAATTTGTCGATAATCCAAATATTGTTCATGTTGATGCTTTTTTTGAGGAAAATAATACTGCGTATCTTGTTATGGAATATTTGCCAGGAATGACTTTGAAGAGTTATTTAAAGTCAAAGGGAGGTCGTATAGGCTGTGAAGAGGTTATACCTATAGCTGATGCGGTAATAACAGCTCTCAAGG
>NZ_JBEHVV010000111.1:0-5448 GCF_040227395.1 Coprococcus sp. RTP21428st1_C9_RTP21428_210409 | reverse complement strand
GATTTTGCCGCTGAATGATTCTTGAATTCCTTGACAAATGCAGGATCCTCGGCGAAGAATTTCTTCAGAAGCACCTTGTAATAATCCTTGTCGAGTGATTCCACGAGAGCCATAAGATCCTTGTACATCTGCTCTATATCTTTCTTGGTACACGGCATATAATCAGCCTCTGAGTATTCTCCCTCATCTGCAATACGAATCTTCTTGATATTGAGCTGAAGCTCATTGTTAAATGATGTGACCTGACCATCCACCTTGATAAAGTTCTTTGACTCAAAGTGTCCTATCGCATTGCTCAGCTCCCAGACCTTTCCGGCTATACTTCCTGTCTTATCCACAAGTTCCAGGTTGTAGTATGTCTTTCCGGATTTTGTAGTTCCTGTCTGCTTGTTCTTGCAGAGATAGACATTTGATATCATGTCGCCTTCATTGAAATCTGTTATAAATACCATTTTTCTTTCCTCTTTCTATGCTTAATTATTATTGTATGCTTTAATTTTAATCATATATAAGAATACAATAGGCGGTTGTGAAAATCCAGTATTTACTGAACATTTCCACAACCGCCTATATTACTATATTCCCCCACATCACATCTTATCATACTCATGAAGCTTATCTGAAGCAGCCTTCCCATTCTTCCGTGATTCTTCCCTGTCAAGCTTTCTCACTCCAAACAGCCCCTTGATGACAAATGCGATTCCAACGCACAGTGTTCCAAGAATAAGTGTAAGCTCAAGTCCTGACATATATCTCAGTGAAACATTCAGTGAGATTATGATGCATACAAAGAATGCTATACAAAGTCCTGTGAACACAAGTCCTGTTCCCATGTTCGGCTTAACCAGAAGTGCGATAAATGCGATGACCAACAGTACAATAAAGATTCCTCCAATATTCACACCACCACCTATACGAAACAGTGAACTTAAAAGTCCCCAGTCGGACACGACGACATTCTTAAGAAACATCACACCGCCTGCTATCATCAATACGATTCCCAATAAAAACTGCAATAACTCTTTCATAACCTGTCTTCTCCTCTTCTTTTTGTAATACGTAACTCTCTTTGTCTTAAGTCATATATCGCTTTATTTTTCCCCCAGATCAAACTGTATTTTATAATATCAGCTTTGTGTTTCTCCCGCAACCACAGCCGCTGAATTAATCAGGGAAAATGTGCCTATTTCTACACCTGCAATATGTTGACGCTCTATAATTATAAGGGGTATAATCAATTATGTATGTGTAGAATTAGAGACTTTATGTATATTTAATTATGCTTTTCATGCACTTATCATGTTTAGTACCTATCCGATTCAAAATCTACATATTATATACATAAAATATAGAACACGACATTAAAAACAAATAAGGAACACAGAAAATGAATCTAAGAACATTAAGAGTTATAGAATACAACAAAATAGTTGAGATGCTGACAACATTTGCCTCATCACCCATGGCGAAGAGGAAGTGTCAGCGCATAAAGCCCCGCAAGGATCTCGCCATGATCGAGACGCTCCAGCAGGAGACAAGGGATGCTCTTCGTCGTCTGAACACCCAGGGCAATCTGTCATTTGCAGGACTTAAAGATATCGGGGCATCTCTAAAGAGACTTGAGGTTGAGGGAATCCTCACCACCGCAGAACTGCTTGATGTGGCAAGCATGCTGGACCTCGCACTCACCGCCAAAAGATATGGTGAGAACGAAGGCACAAGCATGACCGATACGAGAAGGCGCAGTCAGGAGCAGATTGAGGAAGAGAAAGCTTCCAACAAGATGCTCGGGCTAAGCATGAACCCGGATGGCACCACATGCCCGGACAGCCTGCGCACGAGATTTCTGGAGCTCATGCCACTGGAGCATCTCTCCAGGGAGATTCACAGATGCATAATTTCTGAAAACGAATTCGCCGATGACGCTTCATCAGGTCTCAAGGCAGTGAGAAGGAACAAGCGCCTGACAAATGAAAAGCTGCACAACCAGCTTGCAAAGCTTGTCAGCGATACCAGCAAGCAGACCATGTTCCAGGATAACCTGGTAACCATGAGAAATGGCAGATACTGTATACCGGTCAAAGCCGAGTACAAGAACCATTTTCCCGGTATGATACACGACCAGTCGTCAACCGGTGCCACAGTGTTCATCGAACCTATGGCCATCGTGAACCTGAACAACGAGCTGAAGGAGCTGGACAATCAGGAGCTTGCCGAGATCGAGAAGATACTTGAATCACTCTCCGCCCAGACAGCGGCTGAGATAGAATATATCAAATACGACTTCGACACTCTGGCAGAACTGGACTTTATATTCGCAAGGGCATCATTTGCAAGAAGCTACAAGGGAACCGAACCGATATTCAACACCGATGGGATTGTCGATATAAAGCAGGGAAGACATCCGCTGCTGGAGAAGCACACCGTCGTACCTGTGGACATCAAACTGGGTGAGGACTACAACCTCCTCATCGTGACCGGTCCTAACACCGGTGGTAAGACGGTATCACTTAAGACTCTGGGACTCTTCTCACTCATGGGACAGTCCGGACTTCATATTCCGGCACTTGACGGTTCAAGACTGAATGTATTTGACGACGTATTTGCCGATATCGGAGATGAGCAGAGTATAGAACAGAATCTGTCCACCTTCTCATCCCACATGAGCAACATCGTGTACATACTGGATCACGTAACTCCAGGCAGTCTGGTCCTCTTCGACGAGCTGGGCGGCGGTACGGACCCTATAGAGGGTGCAGCACTTGCCATCGCCATCCTGTCACATCTGAACAACATGGGTGTCAGATGTATGGCGACCACACACTACAGTGAGCTCAAGACATTTGCCATGAGCACACCGGGTGTCGAGAATGCAAGCTGCGAATTTGACGTGGCAACACTCCAGCCGACATATAAACTGATGATCGGTATTCCTGGAAAGTCAAATGCTTTCGCCATAGCGAAGAAGCTTGGAATCGACGATAGCATCATCGAGAGCGCCAAGGCCAATATCGACAGCGATACAGTTGACTTTGAAACCCTGATTGCGGATCTTGAGAGAAGCAAGAGGGAGATTGAACAGGACAAAGCCGACATTGCAAGACTCAAGGAGGATGCAAAGCAGCTTCAGGAGCGTGCACAGATGAAAGACTCTGAGCTCTCCGACAAGAAAGCCGAGATTCTGGCAAAGGCACGTCAGGAGGCATCCGAGATCATAGAGGAGGCGAAGGCTGAGGCCGATGCCGCCATCAGGAAATACAACAAATGGACCACTAACCCGGCAAAGGCCGATGCAAAAGCGATGGAGGCCGAGAGACAGAAGCTCCGCGCGAAGATCAACGACCTCGGCAAGATGAACGAGGAGAAGCGCAAGACAGTGAAGTCAGACCACAAGGCATCTGACTTCAAGGTTGGCGATACAGTACATGTCATCAGCATGGATTCTGAGGGAACCATCACCGCACTGGCTGACTCCAAGGGCAAGCTCAAGGTCCAGATGGGCATAATAAGCGCATCTCTTCCACCTACAGATCTCCTGTTGGTTGAGCACGAGAAGAAGAAGCCGCAGAAGGCCACAGTCACAGGTGGCAAGAGCATGAACAGGATGATGAATATCAAGCCTGAGATAAATGTACTCGGTATGACGGTCGACGAAGCCACATCACTTGTGGATAGATTCCTTGATGATGCCCTTATGGCACATCTGCACAGAGTCACCATCATCCACGGAAAAGGCACCGGTGCTCTTCGAAAGGGAATACATCAGTTCCTGAAATCACAGCCACATGTCAAGTCCTTCCGTCTCGGAGAATTCGGAGAGGGTGATGCGGGAGTCACCATAGTGGAACTTTAAAATAATGCTTCAACAATGAAATCGGTGTACGCCTTCGGATTTTTTACAAACTATATTATTATAAATTTACTGGGAGGTTTATATATATGAGCAAAAATAATATTCTCATCGTTGACGACGACGAGAACATCGCAGAGCTTATATCACTCTACCTCAACAAAGAGTGTTATGAGACCGAGATAGCCGCAAGCGGAACGGAAGCTCTACAGTTATTTGAGGAATATTCACCTGATCTGGTTCTCCTGGATGTCATGCTTCCGGGAATGGACGGCTACCAGGTGTGTACAGAGATAAGAAAGACATCGAACACGCCTATCATCATGCTCTCTGCCAAGGGTGAGGTATTTGACAAGGTGCTGGGGCTTAAGATCGGTGCAGATGATTATATCGTCAAGCCATTTGACTCAAATGAGCTTGTGGCAAGGGTCGGCGCCCTTCTCAGGAGGTCAGCCATGACTGAGAGTGCACAGAAGCAGCCACAGAGCGCAGCTTACGATGTCACAAGTGCGGACCATGTAGGTACATTTGTGGAGTATGACGGGCTGGTCGTAAATATCTCCAACTACACTGTAACCTTTGAGGGACACAATCTTGAGATGCCGCCCAAGGAGCTGGAGATCCTCTACTTCCTCGCCAGCAGACCAAATCAGGTATTTACCAGGGAGCAGCTTCTGGACAAGCTGTGGGGATACGAGTATGTGGGCGACACGAGGACCGTGGATGTACATATCAAGAGACTTCGTGAGAAGCTGAACAACAATCATAACTGGAGCATTGCCACTGTATGGGGCATAGGCTACAAGTTTGAATGGAGATCATAATGAAGAAAACAGCATTTGACAAGATCGTGGTCGGATTCGTAGTGCTGGTTGTGATCATATTTGCACTGCTCATGGTGTACAGTATATCAACAGCACAGAATTCTGTTCTCTCAGAGCGCAAATCCACCATGAAAAACGAGATCACAATGCTTGCCGACGGCGCCATGACTGATTACAGCAACGGAACCATTGACAGCAAGGAATTATACAAGGAGCTTCAACATGCGGCGGATACCCTGGACATGGGAATCTGGCTCACCGATGAACGCAGCAACATTATTTTCAGGTCGGGAAGCTCTTCAGGAAGCAGTGAATCCGGTGGATCTTCCAAGGATTCAGATTCACACAGCAGCACAAATGACAACCTCAAGAATTATGTGGAACCGGATGAATTGTTTGCATCATTCTGCTTCGAGAATACATTTGGCGGCTATTTCTCGGAGGACACTCTGGTGATTGGCCAGCCTCTCTACTCGTGGAACAATTACATGGGAACTATCATCCTGACATCACCTATGACATTCAAGCAGGATATAAAGAGCAGGATGCTTTCAACGACATTTGTGCCATTCCTGATCCTCATGCTGATCGCCATGATCGCGCTTATGCTCATGTCAAACAGCCTGCTCAAGCCTATACGTGAGATCATCAAGACGTCCAAGTCATACGCCCAGGGTAACTTCAATGCCAGGGTAAATGTGACCGCGAAGAACGAATTCGGCGAACTTGCGAGATACATGGAGGAGATGGCAGATGAGCTGAGCCGTTCAAATG
>NZ_JBEHVV010000110.1:0-5795 GCF_040227395.1 Coprococcus sp. RTP21428st1_C9_RTP21428_210409 | reverse complement strand
GGGTAAGCCCGATCCCGAAGCTTCTGCGGCTGTCTGCAACGGTATTTTTCCCGGTGTAAAACATCTCAAAAATATGCGGTTTCATATCGTCTGCAATTCCGTTTCCGTTATCGGCGACTCGGATTACGGCATCCCCGCCCTGTTTTTCGGCACTTACGCAGATCTCGGAGCCTTGTTCGGTATATTTCAAAGCATTATCAATAAGGTTGACAATGACCTGCACGATAAGCTGTGCGTCCATACGGGCAAGGATCAAATCGTCGCACCTTACCGTCACCTTGTGTCCGACGGATTTTTTCTTCAAGTGCGAAACGGCTTCGTTGACCACTTCGTCTACAAGCTGGTCGGTAAGCTCCAGCTTCAGGCGTCCGTCATTCAGCCGTGTAACATACAGCAGATTTTCCACCACGCCGATCAGCCATTCGGAATCGTCATAAATATCTTTATAGATCTGCTGCTTGGTTGCTTCGTCCAGGCAGTTTCCGTTATGCAAAAGCGTGTCCGCATTACCCGAAACGGAGCAAAGCGGCGTGCGCAGATCGTGTGAGATCGACCGCAAAAGGTCGGCGCGCAGCTGCTCGCTTTTTGCAAGATCTGCCGCCCGTTCCTTTTCGGCGGCGTTGTGAGCATTATCCATTGCCAGCGCACATTCGTTCACAACCGAAAGTACGATGCTGCTCTCAAATGAATCGGGCTTTTCGGGTTTCATCGGTATCCCGATTACACCGTATACTCTGCCGCCTGCACGGATCGCAAGATAAAGACATTCGGATTTTCCAAACTGTGCTGTCGCTGCTCCTGCACGGCAACCGTTTTGAAGCACCCATTCTGCGGTCTGCCGCTCTGCATCGCTTAGCAGCTTTTCAGCGTGTGTATCCTTTTTTTCGGCATACAGCCGCCCGGACAACATTCCGTTTTCGCCTTTCGTATAGGCAACAATGCTTCGGTCAAGCAGCCGCGAGAGCTGCATACAGGTCACGCTTAAAACATCATCGTTGCTTTTTGCTTTTTGCAGCAGACGATCAGTGTCGAACAGCACCTGCACACGGAACGCGGAGCGAGCCGAGAGCCTTGCATGATCTTTCAGCTTCGAGGCAAGCGTGCCGGTGAGAACGGAAGACGCCAGCATGACTGCAAAGGTAACGGGATAGCCTACGGCATATGTCTGAAAGGACAACCTGGGTTCGGTAAGGAAAAATCCGAACAATACAACACTTAGAAGTGAGCCTGCCATACTGCAAAGGTATCCTTTGGTCAAAACGGAGATCATCAGCACACCTAGGATGTATACCGTAACGATATTGGTATCGGGAAAGTCGAGATGGTCGAACAGAAACCCGATCGCCGTACATACGGCAAGCGCCAGGACGGTCACGGCAATATCCCGCAGCGACGGTATCTCTGCACCTAAGAACAGACGGCGTCTGTGCGGCTTTGTGTAGTTCAATGCATCGGGAATAATATGAATGTCAACATCGGGGGCGGAGGAGATCAGCTTTTCAGTGAGAGTCGGTCTTCCGAACAGCCATCTGCGTCTGGCACTGCTTTGCCCGATCACAATTTTTGTGACATCGGAAAGCCTAACATATTCCGAGATCTGCAGCGGTACATCCTCGCCGTGCGTCATAACGATCTCAGCGCCGAGCCTTTGCGCGAGCTGTATGTTCTGGGAAAGTCGGGACTGATCCTCATCATTTATGACCGTATCCGTCTGCACATAGATGGCGGTAAATCTTGCATGAAGGGTCTTAGCCATCTTTGCGGCGGTGTGTATGATCCTTGCATTGGATGGCGAAGAGGATAGGCAGACAAGGATATGCTCGTCTGTATCGAATTTTGACTGTTCGTTTTGTACTTTCATCGGTTTCACCGCCATTTTTATTTTATTATTATACAGTAAAACTGTAAAAAAATCTACCGCAGTCTAAAAATCATTCTTCTGCCCATCGGAAAGAATAATATCGACATTTCCGTGCGTTTCACGAAAACGGCGGATCTCACATAATATTTCACTTTCGGACAACCCCTGCGGCAGCAGAATTTCGGAAGGCTCACGGGATTCGTTTTCCTTTAACAATGCTTTTCTGTTTTCTTCAAGAAATCGATCCAGCCTGCTCATAAGATAAAATCCGAAAGCAAATATGCCAAGCAGGCTGACGATCAGCAATAGTTCAGCCATCCTCACTCACCTCTGTTAAATGCGAAAACACTTTTGCAGTTCTTTGTAAGCACCGAGAACCAAAAGAGTGGTCTTGTTCGTAAGAACGGTTTCCGGTGAAACTGCCATATTGATTTTTCCGTTCTCCTTGGTCGCCATGATATTGATGCTGTATTTTCTGCGGATATCCAGCTCTCCGACGGTTTTTCCGATCCACCCCTCCGGAACCTCTACCTCAAAAATGGCATGAGCCTCATCGACCTCGATGTAATCCCGTATGTGATCGGCGGTGTACCGAATAGCAGCCCAATTTGCTACCTGTTTTTCTGGGTAAACGACCTCGTCCGCTCCGTTACGCAGAAGAAATTTCTCCTGCACATCACGCTCGGCACGGGATACAACTAATTTTGCGCCGAGTTCTTTCAGCAAAGAAGTGGTTTCCAGCGAATTTTGAAAATTTCCTCCTATGGTGACTATGCACACATCAAAGTTTCCGATTCCGAGCGACTTTAAAAATTCCGTGTTTGTGCTGTCACCTATCTGTGCGTTAGTAACGATCGGCAGAATTTTATTGACCCTTTCTTCGTTGCTGTCTACCGCCATCACCTCATGCCCGAGCTTATTCAGCTGCAAAGCGATATGCCTACCGAATCTGCCGAGACCTATCAACAATATGTTTTTCATAATATAGTAACTCCTTTATCCTACTGTGATATTTTCGAGCGGCAGCTTTGCACCGCTCTGATTTTTATTGGAGATCGCCGCGTAAATCAGGGTAAGTCCGCCGACTCTGCCGAGATACATCAAGACGATCAAAATAAGCTGAGAAAGAACACCGAGCTGCGGTGTGATCCCAAGGGTAAGCCCGACCGTTCCGACAGCGGACGCCGTTTCGTAAAGGCAGGTGCTAAGCGGCAGACCTTCTGCCGTGCTGATAACAATGCCGCCGACAAAAAACAGCAGGAAATACATTACGGCAACGGCTGCGGCGTTTTTCACTGCCGAACCGTCAATGCGCCTGCCGCAGACTTCGACATCGTCCTTTTTGCAACAGACGGAGAATGCACTCAGAATCAGAACGGCAAGCGTGGTCGTTTTCATACCGCCTGCCGTGGAGCCGGGCGATCCGCCGACGAGCATCAGCAGAATCATAATTGCCTTGGAGGAACCGGTCATAGCGGGAAGATCGGCGGTATTGAAACCGGCGGTTCTCGGTGTGACAGACTGAAAAAGCGACGCAAGAATCCTTTCGGCGAGCGGCAGCCCCGTAAAATCACAGAAGAAAAAGAATACTGCGGGAGCGATAATGAGGATTGCCGTTGTTACCAATATGACCTTACTCTGCATACGGTATTTTTTGAAATGCCACTTGTTTGTGTAAATATCGTCCCAGGTCAAAAATCCAATACCGCCCACAATAATTAAAAGCATAATTGCAATGTTTATTGTAGGCTCTCCGATGTATCCCGTAAGAGACGGGTATTTGTTTTCTGCGGTGCCGAGTATGTCAAAGCCGGCGTTGCAAAAGGCGGAAATTGAATGAAATGCCGCCATCCAAATTCCCTTGATACCGAAGTTTCTGCAAAATGTCGGCAGCATGACGATCATTCCGATAAGCTCGATCAAAAAAGTTCCCCGTACAATAAAGCGGGTCAGGCGGACGATCCCGCCGACCTTCGGGGCAGAGATGGCGTCCTGCATGGTACTGCGCTGCATCAGCGATATTTTTCTGCCGGACAGCATGGCGAAAAATGCCGCAACTGTCACAACACCAAGCCCGCCTATCTGGATCATCAGCAGTATTACCGTCTGCCCGAAAGCGGACCAATAACTGCCCGTATCCTGCACGACCAGCCCCGTAACGCAAACGGCCGAGGTCGATGTGAACAGCGCCTCGTGAAACGGCGTAACAACTCCGGCAGTCGATGAAAACGGCAGCATCAATATCAGTGCTCCGAGCAGAATAACCCCGGCAAAGCCCAAAACGATCAGCTTAAAGGATGACAGTCGCTTTTTTCTATGTATAATTTCAGACATATATACTTCTCCTATTTTTGTTTGTTTACAAAGAGTATATCATGAAATATAAAAAAACGGTGTAATGATCCGGTGTGCTGTATTAAGATTGCATTAAGGCTCTCGGCTTTGACAAAGACACCGCCGAAGGAGCCATATCAATTCTGACAGAACTCGGCATCATATCATGATCAGACATTTGAATAAAATATCCCCATATAATTTCTGGGAATAAATAATTTCAGAATTATATGGGGCATTTTATGTCTGTTCTATATTTCTACTACTAAATTATTCATATAAACATATCTATCATAGATAATCATATACTTTACAACAATCCCTTAACGTCCTCTGCGATCATCTCCGCATCAAGACGATTATCCTTAAGAACCTCTTCGACATCGTACCTGTCAAGGAATTCCTTCTTAAGACCATAATTCAGTACCTTCATATCCGAATCACCATAGAATCTTGCAATCTTCTCGCCGAATCCGCCGTCCAGTATACCATCCTCGATGGTGACGACAACCGAGTGATCTGCCTTGAGGCTTTCGAGAAGCTCCTCGTCAAGCCCTGTGATATAGTAAGGATTGATGACAGTGGCATCTATTCCAAGCTCACTCTTCATCTCGTCTGCAACGGCATTTGCCAGACTGTAGAAGGTTCCAAGGCCGAGTAGGGCAACCTTGCTTCCCTTCTGTGTCACCTCATATTTATTCAGATCTCCAAAGTTCTTCGTAACAGGTCTTCCACTTACCATCGCACCACCTGGAAGCTTGATGGCCACCGGATGCTCATTCTGCTCTATGCTCCAGTCAAGCATGGCAATATACTCTTCCTTTGTTGTCGGAGCAAGATATACAAGATTCGGGATATTTGAAAGCATCGGGATATCCTGAAAGCCCAGATGTGTCACATCGTTCATTCCATATACAGACCCTGCAAATGTCACTATAGTGGCTGCATTGTTGTTGATACAGAGATCCTGGGATATCTGGTCAAATGTTCTCTGCACAAATGAGCTATACACACCGAACACTGGCTTTCCGCCGCCTGCTGCAATTCCTGATGCAAGTGCCACCGCTGTCTCCTCTGCGATTCCCACGTCAACAAACTGCTTTCCGGCCTCACGTCTCTTATCCTCTGTAAATCCTATAACTGTCGGTGTTCCCGCTGTGATGGCAACGACCTTTGGATCCTTCTTCATCTTGTCAAGCAGGTAATCACAGGACACGCTTGAGTAGTCCTCCTCGTCACCTTCAAATAACGATCTTCCTGTCTCTATGTCAAACGGTCCGCTGTAGTGCCACTGCTCCTTGTGCTCCTCGGCTGGTGCATAACCCTTTCCCTTGAGGGTTCTGATGTGGACCACAACAGGCTTCTTTGAATCTTTTACCTTCTGGAATGTGTCTATGAGGGCTGCCACATCATTGCCTTCGTGCACGTAATAATAATCAAGTCCCATGGCGCGGAACAGATTGCACTCTGCTGTTCCCTTAGTATCTCTGAGTAATTTGAGATTTGTATAGAGTCCTCCGTGGTTCTCAGCTATGGACATATCGTTGTCATTTACAACTATGATGAGGTTGCCATCCAGTTCTTTAGCGTAGTCCAAGCC
>NZ_JBEHVV010000109.1:0-5752 GCF_040227395.1 Coprococcus sp. RTP21428st1_C9_RTP21428_210409 | reverse complement strand
TATCAGAGTACATCTGATCAATAACAAATGCCCAAAATATGGCAAAAAAAGCCATTTTTCTATTATAAGTATAGTTTTATCTTTTGTAAACCCAATACCATTCAGCTATTATTAATTAGTGAGGGTCACTACGTTTTTTTGGATTTAAAGGAGCTCTGATTATTATGATAGGTGAACAATTAAGAACACTGCGCACCGCGAACAAGATGACACAGAAAGAGCTTGCAGGGGAGTTATCAGTGGCATTCCAGACTATAAGCAATTGGGAGAACAATTCCATCGACCCGTCTGTGAGCATGATTCTCCGCATCGCTGAATATTTCAACTGCTCCACTGATTATCTTCTCAAAGGGGATGATTCAAGTGCCAAGTATATTGATACAACCCAGTTGACAGAACATCAGCACGCACAGCTTCTTGGGCTTGCAAAGGAATTCTCCAAACTGAACAAGAAATAAAATATAACTTTATAATGTTCATATTACAGATACAGGGTATCACAACATTGTTGCGATACCCTGTTTTCTATTTGTATTATTCCAGATCGTGATCTGTATATCCTACAGGCTCATTCCACCGTCAACCTTGATGACCTGTCCTGTTATATATGATGCCTTGTCCGAAGCAAGGAACGCTGCTGTCTCAGCGATGTCTGATACTTCACCAAGTCTCTTGACTGTGATATGGTCAAGCATAGCCTCCTTTGCCTTGTCTGAGAGTGCATCTGTCATGTCTGTCTTGATGAATCCAGGAGCGATGGCGTTCGCTGTGATTCCACGGCTTCCGAGCTCCTTGGCTATAGACTTGGTGATACCTATAACACCAGCCTTGGATGCTGCGTAGTTCACCTGTCCTGCATTTCCCTCTATTCCGACTACTGATGACATGTTGATGATACGTCCATACTTCTGCTTCATCATGGTTCTGTACACATGCTTGATACAGTTGAATGTACCCTTGAGGTTGATATTGATAACATCGTCGAAATCAGCCTCCTTCATTCCAAGTACAAGATTGTCTCTTGTGATTCCCGCATTGTTCACGAGAATATCTATTCTTCCATATGTAGCAACTGCGAACTTCATGAGTGCCTCAGCCTCAGCGAAATCTGCAACATTTGCCTTGAATGCAACTGCCTCTCCGCCTGCTGCCTTGACCTCCTCAACCAGGCTGTTTGCGCGCTCCTCTGAGCCATTGAAGTTTACTACTACCTTTGCGCCGTATCCGGCAAATGTCTTTGCTATCTCACGTCCGATACCTCTTCCGGCACCTGTTACCACTGCTACCTTGTCCTTAAGCATTCAGTTCCTCCAATTTCGCTAAATCGTCTACAGTTGCAATATTTATACTCTTTACCTCTCTGTTGATCTTCTTCATGAAGCCTGTGAGAGTCTTGCCCGGGCCGACCTCGATAAATGTGTCAACACCGTCAGCTATCATGTTCTCTATTGTCTGCTGCCATCTTACTGATGAGTACACCTGTCTCTTCAGGAGCTCCTTAACCTTTGCTGCGTCTGTGATCTCCTCTGCGTCTGCATTGCAGTAGTAAGGAGCAAATCCCTCTGCAACATCCACGCCCTGAAGGAAGTCGTAAAGTTTCTCACCTGCAGGCACAAGCATCTGTGAGTGGAATGGACCACTTACGTTAAGTGGGATAACTCTCTTTGCGCCAGCCTCTGCAAGTGCTGCTGATGCAGCCTTAACAGCCTCTGCCTCACCTGAGATAACTATCTGTCCAGGGCAGTTGTAATTTGCAATCTGCACCTTGCCAGGTGTGTTCTCACATATCTCTGCGATCTTGTCAGCGTCCATTGCTATGACTGCTGCCATTCCGCCCATTCCGAGAGGTACTTCGTTCTGCATAAGGATACCTCTTCTTCTAACTGTCTTGATGCCGTCAGCGAGAGTCATGGCTCCTGCTGCAACAAGTGCGCTGTACTCACCGAGTGAGAGTCCTGCAAATACATCAGCCTTGAGACCTGCGTTCTTCAGGTGCTCATATATGGCAACCTCTGCAGCAACCATGGCCGGCTGTGTGTACTCTGTCTTGTTGATGTCATCGTTCTCCTCGAAACAGATCTTCTTAAGCTCTATATCCAGAACGTCATCTGCCTCGTCAAATACCTTCTTGCTGTCCTCAAAACTGTCATAAAAATCCTTTGCCATGCCCACATACTGTGCGCCCTGACCTGGGAATATAACTGCTGTCTTACCCATTTCTTTTTTACCGCCTTTATTATATTTTGTAATTGATTTACATTCGCATATCATTGATGTCTGTCTGTACTGGATTTTATCAACCATCTCTCATGCTACATCCAGAAGCCAAGTCAACCATCCCTTATTATAGAACAGGGCTCCGCAAATCGCAAGGTCAAGAATTAATACTGCGTTAATACTTCAGCTTGCTCCGCACTTCGTGCTCCCGCAATCTGCCGCGCTTCATTCACACTCCGGCCTGTCAGCCTCCGTGTTTCATGTACCGCTTAACCGCCAAATGATACCGGATTTTTTCGAGCGAGCTCGAAAATCCGGCATCGCTTGGCGGTGTATTAACGCACAAAAAAAGCACATGCCATCAAGCCCCACGGCTCAAAGCATCTGCTGTAAATCAACTCTCATATAATATATATAACCTTGGATGGTCAGTCAGGACTCATGTCCTGGCTGGCTACCAAAGTTATGTCATGTCCGATACATGACAACTTTGAATAACAAATGTATTCAAAACAGTCCAATCTGTTCAGTTAGCAATATTACTCCTCAACACCCTTGCTCTTAAGGTAGTTAAGTACGTCCTCAAATGTAGCTACGTCATCGAGCTCCTCAGCAGGGATCTCAACATCGAACTCATCCTCAAGCTTCATAACGATCTCGTAAAGATCAAGTGAATCAACACCAAGATCATCCTTGAAGTTTGTGTCAAGCTTCATCTCGTCCTGTGAAACTCCTAACTGCTCCTCGAATATTGCCTTAACCTTATCAAACATGTTCTAATCCTCCTAAACTATAGTAAATGTTACCATTATCCTCACGGACGCTTATACTATAACCTAAGGCTACAGTAAAGTCAACACGAAGATTTTCATTGTTTTTTCGCTTATTTTTCAGCGTCAGACTTGATCGCACCTGTCTCATATATGAACTTAACTGTGCTCTTTGTACCATCGATCGTACCTGTGAAACTTGTGTAAGTTGTATCGTCTGAGAAGAGTGCCTCTATATAATCAATGTCTGCCTGATAGTTGCCTGCAAACAGCTTTGTGATCTTCTTGATACCCTCTTCGTTGAACTGCTTCATTCCATCGCTGAGAGTCTTTGAACCTGTTACAAGCTCCTTTGCTCCGTCATCCAGAGTCTTGCTTCCGCTGTCAAGCTGTGATGCTCCATCACTGAGGGTCTTTGCTCCTGCTGCGATCTGGCCTGCACTTGAATCAAGAGTTCCTGCCGCTGTCTTTAACTGGCTGCTTCCATTTGCCAGTGTTAAGCTTCCCTGATACAGTGTGTTCATATTTGTTGATATTGTAGCTGCTCCATCGCTGAGAGTCTTTGTACCCTCCTTGAGTGCTGCTGCACCTCTTGAGAGATCTCCGGTTCCCTTTGCGATTGCCTTGACACCTGCATATGCTGAATCGATTCCTGTTGAGATGCTTGATGCACCGTCACTGATGGTCTTGAGTCCTGTTGACAGCTCGCCCATCTTGGTATCCAGTGTCTCAGCACCCTGCTGTAATGCTGTTATCTGTGCTGTTGTCTCCTCTGAAGTCAAAGTAGCTGTGAGGGATGTTTCTATCTTGTCTATTGCACTGAGAGCACCCTTTGCCTTTGCAAGGCCTGTGTACTGTGCAAAATATGCATCGTATGTTCCATCGCCCTTTGCCGCATCCAGAGTAGTCTTACCTAGTGCAAGTGCTCCTTCAAGCTGTGACATAGCCGCATCTATTCCGGCCTCGCTTGTTATGGAACCGCCGAGCTGGCTGTATACATTTGACTGAGCCTGGCTTACGATCTGTGATGGCATTCCTGTCAGCATGGTGATCAATGTGTTCACACCATTATTGAGCTCTGTAGCGCCCTTTGCAAGTGCCTGTGAACCTGCATATGCATTGCTTGCTCCTGATGCCAGTGAACTTGCGCCCTTGGAAAGTCCAGGATTGCTGTCTGTTCCCTCAAAGCCTGCCTGAAGTTCCTTTGCACCACTGTTCAGCTTGTCAGCTCCGCTCTTGAGTGTGCCAACGCTTGTATCAACTGTCTTTGCTCCTGTTGCCAGTGTCTTTGCACCATCGTTGAGAGCTGATGAACCATCCTTTATAGACTTGATTCCATCGTCCAGGGTTCCCATGGCTGTTGATATCTGTGAAGTACCATCTGCCAGCTGGCTTGTATATGTCTCAAGTGAAGCTGCACCGTCTGCCAGTGTGTCAGCACCCTTCTTCAGTGAGTAAGTACCATCCTTCAGAGTCTCCAGACCATTTGTAATCTTTCCTGAACCCTCCTCGAGCTGATCTGCAGAATCACCGAGCTGACCTACGCTGTCTGTGAGTGAGCTCACATCTGCCTTGTCCTCAACCTCGTCTATGGCATCCTCTGCGCTTGATCCAAGAAGGTCACTTGCTGCAACCGTCATGGTCATTGAGAGCTCGAAGTCTGTGACATCCGCTGTAACCTCAACATAATCAGGTACATCTATGTTATCAAGTGCTGTCTCTATCTTGCTGTCATTTATACCATCCTGTAAGCACTGCTTGAATCCAGGAACTGCATATCCGACTACGATCTGGTTGCTTCCCTCTGAGATGACCTTACCATTCTCAACCTGAACGTTTGAGAACTTATCTACAGGAAGGATCATTCCTGAGAGCATTACAAATGGTGAGATGACCTCTGTATTCTTGCTGTCCACTGTGACTGTCTTCTTGGTGTTGTTGGTATAATCAAATCTGATGGTGACCTTACCGCTCTTGCCTGCAAGCTCTGAAGGCTCTATCTCCTCGCCGTCCAGCTTGTATGTTACCTTTACGTCAACAGGGAGCTCCTCATTTGACTTGCCCTGATAGTAGATATCTGATCCATTTGCAGCCCATGTTATAGTGCCATCGCCGTTGTCCTTGTATTCCTCATAGCCCTTCACGTTCTGGATGTCTGTGAGGTTTGTCTTGTCGTTGAGTCCCTCTGCACCGTCTGAGTTCTTCAGCCATGTGCTGACTGTAACGTCATTTGCATTTCCATTTGCATCGGCAAGGACATATACTGTCTCTTCCTTGTCTGCGTCAGATGCGCCATCCTTGGATATCTCAGATGTAAGTGCATCCTGAAGTGTGTCTGACTCGCTCTCGGTTGTAGCCTCGGCCTTGTCTGAGGATGAGCTGTCATTTGTATCTCCGCATCCTGTTGCCAGTGATGCCATCATAACTGCTGATAATGCAACACATATATATTTCTTCCATTTGATCATATTATTACCTCTTTTCATAGATTACAAAAGTTCCGTAGTTACATCTGTTTATAACTGCTATGCCTGAGTGGCTGCAGTGTCCTCATCGCTAACCTTCGCTGATGGTCCATCCATCAGGTTCTTCCTGTATCTGAACATGATGACCTTATCGAAGAGCATCAGTGCTGATGGAAGCATCAGGATAACTGCACACATACTTATGAGTGCTCCACGAGCCATAAGTGTACACAGCGCGCTGATCATATCTATATCTGAGTAAAGACCTACGCCAAATGTTGCAGCGAAGAATGAAAGTGC
>NZ_JBEHVV010000108.1:0-6091 GCF_040227395.1 Coprococcus sp. RTP21428st1_C9_RTP21428_210409 | reverse complement strand
CCTCAGGTATAGCTGCAACTGCAAGGGCGACTGCGAACATCATGGAATCAAGCACCGCCATCTTCCTGTATATACAGAGGACAAATACCAGCGCGCACACGATCATGATGAATGCCGCAAGCCTTGCACTGAACTTGTCAAGACTCTCCTGAAGCGGAGTCTTTCTCTCCTTTGCCGCATTCATAAGTCCTGCGATCTTACCGAGCTCCGTATCCATTCCTGTTCCGGTCACAAGCACCTCTGCTCGTCCGTATGTAACAAGACTTCCTGAATACACCATATTTGTCCTGTCTGCAAGAGGCACGGAACCTTCTATTATTGCATCATTCTTTTCCACATTTGTAGATTCTCCGGTGAGTGAACTCTCATTTACCTGGAGTGAGAAGTTCCTGAGTATCCTTCCATCGGCAACTATCATATCGCCCGCCTCGAGCAGCACGATATCACCCGGAACTATCTCGCGGGACGGAAGCTCCTGCTTCACACCATCTCTCATAACTTTTGCATTTGGGGATGAAAGCTGTTTCAAACTGTCAAGCGAACGCTCGGCTTTCACATGCTGCACCGTTCCAAGCACAGCATTCATGACGAGTACCGCCAAGATTACTATGGTACTCTCGATATTGTCAGAAAACATAGAAATGACCGCTGCTATGATCAGTATGATCACCAGCAGGTCACAAAACTGGCTGAGGAACACCTGTAATGTGCTCTTTCTCTTGCCTTCCTGGAGAACATTTTCTCCCTTTTCACTGCGGATCTCCTCTGCCCGCTCCGTCGACAGTCCGCGGCTGTCTGTCTTGAATTCTTTTAGTAATTCATCACCGGAACAGTTCCAAAAATTTTTCTCTGTCATACACACCAGACTCCTTTTCTTCTTAATCTCTGTAAACAGGTTGTGTGTGTCATGCAAAGAAAAAGGAACGAGACCTTCATTGCATGATAAACACACAATAAAAGTCTCGTTCCTTTCAAGTTCTATATACGCTACTATATATACTCCGAAAGCGTGCGTCCCGGTTCCCTGCACAGGTATGTCCCAGCCAGAAAACGTGATGACGAGATCGCACAACATCTTATAACCGATGTGAACTACTCCCTGATATTTCCGACATAATAACACGGGAACCCTTTGATTGTCAAAGGATTCCCGGCTAGTATTTGGTAAAGAATTTATAAACTTTTAATTCAACGCATCATATCCGCTCTCCTTTGTACGGATCTTAGTTGCAGTACGGATCTCGTAGCTGAATATCTTGCCGTCTCCAACCTCGCCTGTATATGCCGCCTTCTGGATAGCCTCGATGGTCTTCTTCTCCCATTCCTCAGATGACACAACTATCTCAAACTTGATCTTCGGCTGCATCACCACATCTACCTCCGTACCACGGACAAGCTTCTTATATCCTCTCTGTGCTCCGCATCCCATAACCTGAGATACTGTAATTCCATTTACATCTATGGCATTCAACGCTTCCTTGACGTCCTCAAAGACCTCCTCGCGCACGATAGCCTCAACCTTTATCATCATAATAGATCTCTCCTTCCTATATCTTTGCTGTCCTACGAATCAAGTCCATTGAATGTTGGATATGCACTCTCGCCGTGCTCTGAGATATCCAGACCTACCTTTTCTTCTCTGTCTGTTACACGGAGCGGTGTGAAAAGTCTCACAATTCCAAGACAGATAAGTGTTCCGACTACGGCAACTACGATCGTAACCACAATGCCAACAAGCTGCATCAGGAACAAATGTACATCTCCGAATACCAGACCATCCCAACGAGCTACACTGTTGATCGAGCTCTTTGCAAATAAACCTGTTGCGATACCTCCCCAGATACCGCCGATACCATGACATCCAAATGCATCAAGTGCATCGTCTATCTTCAGCTTACCCTTAAGGAATGATATTGTAAAGCAGCAGATCGGGCTGACAAGCGCACCGATGATGAATGATGACCAGATCGGCACAAATCCAGCGCCAGGTGTTATAGCCACAAGACCGACAACAAGACCTGTCGATGCACCGACCAGGGTAGGCTTTCCATCCTTTATCACATCTATTATCATCCATGAGAGCATTGCGCTGGCACTGGCAATTGCCGTTGTCATGAATGCATGTGCTGCAAGACCATTTGCGCCGAGGGCACTTCCGGCATTGAAACCGAACCATCCAAACCAAAGGATGAATGCACCGAGTGCTACAAATGGAATGTTGTGAACTCTGTATGCTGTGTTCTCATATCCCTTTCTTCTTCCAAGGATGATAGAGAATACAAGAGCGCTCACACCTGAACTTATATGTACTACATTTCCTCCCGCGAAATCAACTGAACCGATCTCTCCGAGGAAACCACCCTGGCCCCATACCATGTGAGCCATCGGATAATAAACGATGATCGACCAGAGCATGATGAAGAAGAACAACGCCTTGAACTTCACACGTCCGACCAGTGAACCGGTGATAAGCGCCGGTGTGATCATGGCGAACATCATCTGAAATGCAACGTATACAAGATGAGGTATATTGTCCGCATAAGGACCAGCCTCATCCATCTTTATCCCGTTAAGTGCAAACCACTTGAGATCTCCTATAACACCTCCGTGATTAGTGCCAAATGAGAGTGAGTAACCGAACAACACCCACATGACAACTGAAAGTCCCATGATGGCCGTACATGCCATGATGGTATTTACAACATTTTTCCTCCTGACGAGGCCTCCGTAGAAGAATGCAAGTCCGGGTGTCATGAAGAACACCAGAGCCGCACAGATCATAATAAAACCAGTATCTCCCGTATTCATAGTTTCTTCCTCCTTAATTATACTCATCTGGGGAACGCGATATCTCATTCTCCCATGGGGACGGAGGTACCTGTCCCCTCCGTCTCCATTGTCGAAACAAAAAAGGCGCCAAACGAATCTTTTCGATTCATTTGACGCCTTTGTCGTGATTTATAATAGCAGACTTCAGAAAATAATGCAAGAGGTAATTTTAAATTGTTTTTCACAAGCTATTTTGTTGTTTTTGCAAAGTTTCTTAATTAAATCTTTATCGCGCACTCAATTTAGACATATCAGATTTTTTACGGCTGCTATTTCTACGCCACCCCTGTGGGCTCCATTCCAGCATTTCCAGCTGCTGCCATACTTACATTTGCCGTAACCGGGATATGTTCCTTACATGCAATTGCAACATCCCGCATGGATGGCACTGACACACTCTCTGTCTGCCAGAACCGCTCTGTAACCACGGATATTGCATGTGTGATATGTCTGTAATCATTCTCGCATCCCAGAGCCTCACTGACATATCTGTAATGAATTTCCTCAAGATATTCAACTATATCTATTCCATCATCAATACTATCTAAATTTACATTATCGGATGATATCATCTGATTCACATAGTCATGCAGCTCTGTCTCGTACTGGCAGTGTTCTCTAAGATTCCCAGGAAATATACTGTTGTGCGGATATGTGAATGAATCCGCCACATAGTGAACAAGCTTTCCGAGAAGAAAGCTCTGTCTGACAGTTCCCATTCCGCCTTTCTCAAGTTTCTTTGTGAGTTTTTCCATATACTTCATGACATTTTCGTAATTGTGTCCTCTAAGTTTCTCCTCGCCACGGATGCTGCCCCTGAAATAAGTCAGCATATTGATATCCGGCTCTATGCTGCCAAATATGAACGCCGCCTTCTGCAGCTTAGATGCGCCGGCATCCATGTGATCCATAATATAGCTGCTCAGATTCATGTGGTCTGCTGTTCTCATATTTAACGCCTCCTGCCTGTTCTGCCATCAAGCACAGCTTGATAAGCTTCTCATGTACAAATGTATCCTCTATATCTTTTTCGTTGTATATAGTGTAAACGATAGATATAAAATCCACAGGAAGAAACTATAAATACTTTCTAAATAGACCGTAAAATATTCAGAAATTCATGGCAATTAAGAGAGTTCCAGCAGTGATGCATACCACGCCAACAGCCGCTTTCTTGGTCAGCTTTTCATGGAACACGATTCCTGAAAATGCAATGGTGATGAGCATGCTCAGCTTGTCTATCGGTACTACCACGCTTGCCGGTCCGTCCTGAAGTGCCCTGTAATAACACAGCCAGGATGCTCCCGTGGCTATTCCGGAAAGCGCAATAAACAGCAGCTCCTTCATCTCTATGCCATTTATCTCATGCTGTTTTCCTGACACAAACACCATAAGCCAAGCCATGACAAGAACCACCGTTGTCCTGATCGCCGTGCCCAGATTTGAGTTGATATCCGATATCCCTACCTTGCCGAGTATCGCTGTCAGACTGGCAAAAACAGCTGAGAGCACGGCGTACAACAGCCAGCTGCCATGCAAAAGTCCCATTCCCCGCTGTTTCTGTGCCACACTGCCACCGTCTGTTGACATATGTTCGACATCTTTCCCTGACAGCTCCTGATCATCTGCAGTTTTCTTTTTGGTGATCATAAGCATAGTGCCCACACCTATCATAACTATTGAGATACCCTTAACCCAGGTGATCCCCTCATGTAGGAATATAAGGGCAAGCAGAATCGTGAGCACGGTGCTTGATTTGTCTATGGGAACGACCTTGTTGATATCCCCTTTCTGCAGCGCCCTGAAATAACACAGCCAGGATGCGCCGGTTGCAAGGCCGGAGAGGACCAGAAAAAGCAAAGTCTTGCCGCTGATATATGTGTCTGCAGTCCAGGCTCCTGTGACAAGAACCATCAGCCAAGCAAACAGCAGAACCACAACTGTCCTTATGGCCGTCGCCACATCAGAATCCGTCTTTCTTATACCGCATTTTGCAAGTATCGCCGTGATTCCCGCAAAGAACGAAGAACCAGCAGCAAATAATATCCACATTTTACGCGCCTCCCATTTATATGTGACCGTAAGACACACTTACATTTATCATTTTGTATCATCTTTATAGCTAACAGGAAAATGATTAGAAAAAATTTTGATCTTTGATTAAGGTTGCGGGCGTAACAGTTACTGCAAAGTGATTTATTCTACAATGGCGGCGTCCGTCAGTCTGGAATAGTGAGCAGTATATTTCCGTAAAAACAGCAAAGCCGCCCGGTTTCGGACGGCAAATTGGCACAGGCTGTGTTTTATACTCCCCAAAGCAAAGCCAAGCACTTTTCTATTGCATATAAGTTCAAATCCTTGTTTTCTCGCTTTTCTCAGTCTACCCGTAGCATACGGTAACCGACGCCGATATGCGTCTGAATGTATTGCGGACTGTCCTTTTGCGACTCCAGCTTTTTGCGCAGGGTCGCCATAAACACCCGCAGAGAAGCAATATCTTTTTCCCAGCTGCTGCCCCAAATCTGCTGCGTGATATAGGTGTGCGTCAGCACCTTTCCGACATTATGAGAGAGCAGACACAAAAGCTTGTATTCAATCGGGGTCAGGTGCAATTCCTCCCCATTTAGATAAGCACAGCCGGCAGCATAATCAATTTTAAGCTTGCCGTTTTGGAAAACGGGTGAGTCGGCGTCGCCGCTTGCCTGAAGCAGCAGCAGCCGTCTTTGCGTGACCCGAAGGCGTGCCAAAAGCTCCTCTATGGAAAAGGGCTTTGTCAGATAGTCGTCCGCCCCGGCATCCAGCGCCGTGATTTTGTCTTTATCCTCGCTGCGCGCACTGATCACAATAATGGGCATATTTGACCATGAGCGGATGCTTTCGATCACCTGTGTGCCGTCGATATCCGGCAACCCCAGATCCAGCAGAACGATATCCGGGTTATGGGAGGTCGCTTCTATAATAGCGCTGTGTCCGTTCTCCGCGGTCAGGTAGCGGTAATCGTGCGCCTTTAATGTTGTTACGATCAGATTGCGGACGGGACGGTCGTCCTCCACAACGAGAACAAGGGGTTTATTCATTCAGAGTCACCTCGCTGAGCGGTAAAGTAAAGGTAAATATGCAGCCGTGCGGTACGTTATCCGTAAGCGTCAGCGTTCCGCCGTGCAGCTCTACGATAGATTTACACAGGGTAAGCCCGATCCCGAAGCTTCTGCGGCTGTCTGCAACGGTATTTTTCCCGGTGTAAAACATCTCAAAAATATGC
>NZ_JBEHVV010000107.1:0-6071 GCF_040227395.1 Coprococcus sp. RTP21428st1_C9_RTP21428_210409 | reverse complement strand
GACGGGAACTCTGGTGTCCAGTGTGCAGATATCCTGTGGGACATTTGAAGTAACTGAGGTGAATGGCGGAGCGTATCTGTCCAATATAACCGCAGAAAATGTAAATGTCGTTACAGATTCCGGTGAGGTCACCATGGCTTCTGTGGATGCGGACAGTGTGAAGGTGAATGGCAGCAGCGGCGACTTTTCGATAATGAACGTCCACGGCGACAATGTCATAATATCCGCGGGCAAGGGTTTGCTTGAGGGGTATAATATAAAGGCGGCAAAGGTTGGACAGTTCATGACATCTTCAGGAGATATAAATGTAGATGCGTGCGATGGACATATGCTCTGGTTTGCGACGGAGAGTGGTAACGTGGATATATCATTCTTGTCGGAGAAACGTTTCCTTGTGAACAGCAAGAGCGGAGAGGTGGACATACCTGAGCCCCATATGGCAAATGAAAACAAGTGCATTGTCGATACCGCATCGGGCGATGTCCAGATAAAATATGTTGACAGATAGAACAACTGAGCTTAGAAGGTTATAATATGGAATTAAAATTTGTTGATATTGATGATTATAGAAAACAGGTAAAGCACCTGTTCGTGACTGCGTTCCCAAGGGAAGAAAGACCTCCTATGTGGATGCTCACCAGAAGATGCAGACAGGGAAAGGCGAGGTTTCGTGCGGTTGTGGACTCGGGCAGATTTGTCGGACTGACATATGTGATAGGTGATGACAGGGTGAAAACGCTCATGTTCCTTGCGATAGATGAATCGGCAAGAGATGGTGGATACGGCTCTGCAATATTAAAAAAGGTGAGAGCAGAGTATCCGGATCAGAAGCTGTTTCTGAATATCGAGCCCCTTGATGAGAATGCGCCGAATTACGACCAGAGGTGCCGGAGAAAGGCGTTCTACGAGCGCAATGGCCTGTCCTGCCTGGATTACCAGGTCAGAGAAGCCGGTGTTACATATGAGATGATGACCTACGGAGAGTACGTGACACGGGACGAATACGAAGAGGTTATGAGAGTTATGTATGGCTCTCTTCTATATAAGATAATAAAGCGCATGTAAATGCAAATGTACAGGAAAGGAGATCTGTGACATGGCAAAGATGGTGAAGATAATAAAAAAGAAAGATGAATACTCAATGGAATATGAAGTGGGCGATGTGCTCAAGGTGGACAGCACATGGTACGGCGGCGTGACTGTGCTCGGCAAGACCGGTGTGCCGGTGTCCATAGATAAGGATGAATATGAGGAGGTTCAGGATATTTCTGAGCCGGAGAAAGCTGAACCTACGAGCATTGAGGAAGGACTCAGACCTGCGGGACAGGGCGTTTCAACAGAAGCCTTTGACCATTTGAAGGAGATCGAAGATGAGGTCCGCGGCGCTGTGAAGGATCTTCTTGCAGTTGCGGGACTTGAACCCGGCGATGCACTGGTGGTCGGCTGCTCATCTAGCGAAGTTGCAAATATGAGGATAGGCTCATTCTCCAGTGAGGAGATCGGCAAATGTATAGCGGGAGCAATACTCGATGAACTCAAAGACACAGGTGTCTACATGGCGGCGCAGTGCTGTGAACATCTGAACAGGGCAATAATAGTTGAGAAGGAATATGCAAAGGCGAACAGGATACCGATAGTCAATGTTGTGCCACAGCTCAAGGCGGGCGGTTCATTTGCCACAGCGGCATACGCAGATATGAAGGAGCCAGTGGCTATCGAGGCTATACAGGCACAGGCAGGCATTGATATAGGAGATACTCTCATAGGCATGCATCTTGCGCCGGTGGCCGTTCCGGTCAGATCTGAGCACAGCATGGTCGGGAGTGCACATGTGGTTATGGCGAGAACCCGTGCAAAATACATTGGCGGTGCGAGAGCCTGCTATCGCTAAAAAATAAAGAATTACCCGGAGGTATGACGTGTACGACAATATTATATTTGACTTATATGGAACATTGATAGACATTCACACTGATGAGGAGGACATCGCTGTGTGGAAACATATGTGTGAGTTCTATGCGCAGCACGGAGTGAAATACAATCCGGCAGGACTCAGATCAAGGTACAAGAGACAGATCAGACGCGCAGAACAGGCCATGGCAAAGAAGAGGTTCAAATTCCCTGAGATACAGATACTTGAGGTATTTGAGCAGCTCACGTTGAAAAAAGATCAGACACCGTCCGATTGTGCAGAGCTGACAGTGGCTGCGGCTCAGGAGTTCCGCAAGGCGTCTACAGGATATATAAGACTGTATGACGGCGTGACGGATATGCTCGAACAGCTCAAGCAGGCCGGAAAGAAATTATACGTCCTGTCAAATGCACAGAGAGTTTTCACCTTCCCTGAGGTTCAGTCACTTGGCATAGAGGGATATTTTACAGATATATCGCTCTCTTCGGATTTCGGTGCAATGAAGCCGGATGCAGCGTTCTATCAGCAGCTCCTGGACAGAAATCATATCAATCCGAACAGATCCATAATGGTGGGAAATGACGCGGTATGTGATGTGCTGGCGGCGAAGCAGGTCGGACTCCACACCTGTTATGTACACTCCAATATATCCCCGGTGGATGATGCCGACAGAGACATAAAAGCAGACATAATTATGGATGAGGTAAATGTGCCGGAGATGTGCAGACTTATCCTTGAGGATGCCGACAGATAAGACCGGTCATATCCGAATATAAAAAAGAACTATTCGTCTTTAGTTAAAACGAATAGTTCTTTTTATTCTATATATGATCTAGCTGAAAAGCTCTCCGTGCTTCTCGTAATCGGTAATACGTGAGATGGAGTTGTCATCATTTACAAATACGACCTTAGGTGTGTGCTCCTTTGCCTCCTCAGGTGTCATTGATGCGTAGCACATGAGAATGATGTGATCTCCGACCTGGACCTGACGGGCAGCAGCACCGTTGAGGCACATAACTCCTGATCCCGGCTCTCCTGCTATGGTGTATGTCTCGAAACGATTACCATTTTCTATGTCAACAATCTGTACTAATTCATACTCAAGGATTCCGGCGGCCTTTAAAAGCTCAGAATCTACAGTTATACTGCCGACGTAATTGAGCTCAGCCTGAGTTACAACTGCGCGGTGTATCTTACTCTTTAACATCGTAATATTCATAAGATTTGCCTTTCTATGCTGTATGCATCCTGTTTACCGCAATTATAATATCATAAATTGACAATATTGCAACAGTAAATAAAATCATTTCTTGATTATATTATTGACATGTGCAAAAATAACTGAAAGAGAGTTGTAGACCGGACATTTGGAAAGGTGGACAATGGAGAGTCAGAATTACTTAACTATTGCAATAGAAAAGATGGGGCACGTCATGCTTGATGACAGGCATATGAAAGCCTCTGACATATATAAAACAGCGGTTAAGCTTCACAAAAAAGAGGATTATAATCCGCCTTCTTATAATGAAGATAAGTTTAAGGTCAGATCGGTGTTTGAGAAGGGCGGACTGTGCTTTTATGTGATGCCTAAAGACGGCAGGGCGACGGAGTTCTTCATGTATATACACGGCGGAGGATTTGTGTCGAGGATAACACACAATGAATGGAAGTTTGTGTTCGACACGGTGGAGAGAACCGGATATGGGGCGGTGGTTCCGATATACCCGCTTGCGCCGGAGCATTCGGTGACAGAGGCACTGGATATGCTTACGGGTGCGTATGACAAGCTGTGTGACTCGGAGGATGTCCAGCGTCTGGTGCTTCTCGGACATTCATCCGGAGGCTGTCTGGCGTTATCGCTTGCCATACAGTTGTGGAAGAAGGGCAGGAGAAGACCGGACAAGCTCATACTGTGCTCCCCGGTTCTTGACACGGAATTTGAGGACACGGAGCTTGAACAGAAGATGAGTGACAAGAGCCGTTTTATGTACAGATATTACTACACGCCGGGGATAAAGCATTTCCTCTCTGCTTACTGGGTGAAGGATGCGGCAGGCAGGACGGATATGACAAGTCCCGTGTATTACGACATAACTGATATATGCGATGAGATGGATATATTCACGACAAATGACGACATGCTTAACTGCTATGCCAGAAGGCTGTATGATAACGCGAGCAGGACGAATATGAAGGTGCATTACTATCAGTATTATGCGGTGACACACGATTATCTCGAGCATCCCCTCATACCGGAGTGCAGGACCATCATGAAGAAGATCGCCGGCTGCATCAAGGGAGATTCGGATTTTGTACCTGCTGACATAGAGAATGACATCTGGTGCAGGGCGATGATGGCGGAGCGTTATCCAAAGTTATATGAGGACAACGAGGCCATAAAGCTCACGGACAAATTAGGCATCGAGCATAAGAAGAGGAATGCCAGATACACATTTTACGACAGGACAGTCATGATGGAGAGGCTGGTCGCTGTGGACGAGAGGGTTCGAAACTTCATAAACAGATATGCGGACGGAATTATCGTCAATGTCGGATGCGAACTGGATACCATGTTTTCCCGTGTGGATAACGGCCGTATAAAGTGGTACAATGTTGATCTCCCGGAGCGCATAGATATAAGAAGAAAATACATGGAGATCCGGGACAGAGAGGTCAACATAGGAAGTTCAATATTTGATTACGAATGGCTTGATGAAGTGCAGAAGCCTCAGGATGTGGCGATCCTGTTTGTTGTATACGATATGATGAGATATTTTGACAAGGACAAGCTGAAGTTGTTCCTGGATGCGATATGGAAGAAGTATCCGGGGGCTGAGGTTGTATTTGATGCCAAGAATTCGGTTGCAAAACATAGATGGAACAGAAGCGTGTTCATGGGTAAAAACAAAGGAACGATGCTGCGGGTGAGCATAGATAACTGCACAAGTCTTATGTATGACTGGAACATCAAGTACAAGATACTCTGTGATGAACCGATACTCAGAGAAGCGGATCTTGAGAGAATGTTCTCACACAGTGAGGCGAGAAGGTTCAGACATGCAATAAAGAAGAAGTATGACAAGGTCATACATTTGCGGCTTGGCACGGAACATTTCCTTGATAATATGTAATCAGTGTATGCGGACTAAGGCGGACTAAGCTAAGAAGGAAGAGACAGGTAGAGATATGGACACACAACAGATAAAGAAATTTACCAGAAACTGGTGCATACTGGTTGGATCGGTATGTCTTATTGCTGGAATTGTTATAGGAATATTTATAGGAAGAGCGGGCGGATTTACCAACTCCAAGGCATCTCCGGGGCTTTCCTATGAATCGGGATATACGCTCGAGGATACGGAGATAACCAGTCTTATATATGACAATTACTGGAACTATATACCGACAGCGTACATCAATGTCGGAGAACTTGGCCCTGATGCGCTGCTGTACAAGATCAGCGACAAGGTGGAGAGAAACAATCTCGATGTTGAGAAGTTCTACACGGGCGACGATGGATATATGCATTACAGCGATGACAATATAAAGGACACACTGGTGGGTGTGGATCTGTCAACATTCCAGTCAGACATAGACTGGGAGACTCTGGCGAAGAACAAAGACATAGATTTTGTTATGCTCAGAGTGGGTTACAGAGGCTACACGCAGGGCGGACTGATGCTGGATTCAAGCTTTGAGGACAGCAAGGCGGCCGTCATCAAATACAAAATACCGACAGGGCTTTACTTCTTCACCCAGGCGATAACATATGACGAGGGTGTAGAGGAAGCGAATTTTGTCCTCAAACAGATAGGCAAGATGAACGTCAAGTATCCTATAGTTATCGACTCGGAGCTTATCGGCGACAGTGAGGCGAGAGGCGACAACGCATCGAATGATGAGAGGACGGATGGCATAGTCGGCTTCTGTGAGACGATAAAGGCGGCAGGCTACACGCCGATGATATATGCCAGCAGGAATATGTTTGCACAGTGCCTTGACATGGACAGACTCGGGGATTACGAGCTGTGGCTTGCACACTATGCAAATGTTCCTAATTTCCCATACAAATATACAGGATGGCAGTACACCGAGTCCGGAACCGTTGACGGTATATCCGGAGACGTGGATCTGGATCTCTGGTTCAAATGATAAACCT
>NZ_JBEHVV010000106.1:0-6122 GCF_040227395.1 Coprococcus sp. RTP21428st1_C9_RTP21428_210409 | reverse complement strand
GTATGGACATTCCTCAGTCAGCGGAAATATGTCCACGATACCGCCTCGTATGGCAAATTGTCCCGGCTCCTCCACACTGTCAGTTTTTTCATAACCAAGGTCCACCAGCTTGCCCTTGAGCTCATCCAGATCAAGAGACTGTGCCGCATGGATATTTATCACGTATTTTTTCATATAGGACAGTGCAGGTATCTTGTCATACATTGCATCTACCGTGGCTATGATCGTACATGGTTCTCCCGTTGCCAGACGCCGAAGGACCTCCATGCGCCGTCTGGTTATGGCATTGCCGTGGACATCTGCACTGAAGAACAGAATATCCTTTGCAGGATACATATATACATCCCTTCCGTAGAACTTCATATCGCTGTACAGCTCCTCCGCACGCCTGTCGTTATATGTCAGTATCAGGCGCACCGATGCGTCATCACCGAAGCCCTGCATCATGAATACTCTGTCCGTGCCCTCGCCCGTCGTACCTGTCACATTGACAAATCCATCTCCGGATGCAAGCCACTCCTTCAACTCTGTATATATATTCAGTTTTTCAAATGGCTCACCAAGTACACGTATCATTCTCCATCACT
Organism: Coprococcus sp. RTP21428st1_C9_RTP21428_210409; assembly: GCF_040227395.1. Taxonomy (NCBI): domain Bacteria; kingdom Bacillati; phylum Bacillota; class Clostridia; order Lachnospirales; family Lachnospiraceae; genus Coprococcus; species Coprococcus sp. RTP21428st1_C9_RTP21428_210409. Next base: position 5,535 of record NZ_JBEHVV010000106.1, on the reverse strand, counting down.
CTCAATTAAACTTATTCATAGCTGCAACTGTGCCATCCGCCAGTATGGTCTCCACCGCATCGCAGGCATTACCACAGCTCTCTCTTATATTCGCCAGATCTTCCTTTCCAAATCTCGACAACACATAATCAGCCAGATCCATGTGATCCGGCTTTTTGCCAACACCCACTCTGATCCTGACAAATTCCTGGCTGCCAACGTGCTGTATGATATTCTTCATACCGTTATGACCGCCGGCGCTTCCCTTCTGTCTGATCCTGAGCTTGCCGACGTCAAGATCTATGTCATCGTACACGACTATCAGATCTTCAACCGTACATTTGTAGAAGTCCATTATCGCCCTTACGCTCTCTCCGCTGAGATTCATAAATGTCTGAGGCATGGCGAGTATGACCTTCTCTCCGTCTATTATACCCTTTCCTATAAGTGCCTTATGCTTTGCAGTGTCTATCCTTATATTATGTCTCTCTGCCAGCTCATCCAGAACCGCAAATCCTACATTGTGTCTTGTTCCGGCATATTTCGCACCGGGATTGCCAAGTCCAACTATGATCTTCATTTGGTCTCTCCATTTTCCTCCACCCAGGTGGATCGTTCTATTGTTATCTGTTCTCCATGATCTTCTCAGCATCTGCAAGCTGCTCCAGGGTGTTGACTCCTCTTATCTGGTCAGCATCGTCCATCGGAACAGCGGAAGCCGGAAGCCCCATTTTCTTTATTATCTCTATCGCATCCGGAAGATAATACTCTCCCTGGGCGTTGTCATTTGATATCTGTGACAGTGCGTCCTGAAGTGCTGCGCAGTCAAATATATACATGCCCGAGTTAACTTCCTTCACAGCCTGCTCCGCTTCGTCAGCATCCTTCTGCTCCACGATCTTTGCCAGGCTGTCACCGTCCCTTATGATCCTTCCATATCCAAATGGATCATCAAGCATCGCCGATATTACAGTTACACCATTCCCGCTCTCCTTGTGGAAATCAAGTGCTTTTCTGAGTGTATCCCCTGTCACAAGCGGTGTATCTCCACAGAGTATGATCACATCCCCATCACGTCCAATAAAATCTGCAGCGCACTTTACCGCATGACCTGTTCCGAGCTGCTCCTCCTGAAGCGCATAGTCAACCTTCACATCGTTGACACTGGCAGCTATGGCTGACTTCACCTCGTCTGCCTTGTATCCAACGATCACACACACCTCGTCTGCACCCGCCTGGCGCGCCGCTTCTATAGAATAATATACCATCGGTTTCCCCATCACCTGATGAACTACCTTTGGCTTATCTGACTTCATTCTTGTTCCCTTGCCTGCCGCAAGTATAACTGATTTTACCATTATTATATCCTCCATATTCTATCTGGATCTAAACAGATACATTCTACTTTATACTATATTTTTTTACAAGACCATATAAAAAGAGCCAATGCTATCAGCTTGGTGACTTACGCCTCTAGCACTGGCTCTGAATGTCTATTTGAGACTGGTATTACTCTTCCAAAGATTCCTGATACTTTGAAAGAATCATACTCTGCAGACGCTCTCTTGTAGCTGTATTGATCGGATGAGCGATATCTCTATATTCTCCATCCGCTGCCTTTCTACTCGGCATCGCGATGAACATGCCCTTCTCACCCTCGATGATCTTGATGTCATGCACAACAAACTCGTCATCGATCGTAATAGAAACAACCGCCTTCATCTTGCCTTCCTTCTCAACACTTCTGATCCTGATATCAGTTATCTGCATCTGAATTACCCCCTTAACCCTGACACACATTGCGATCCCACACGCAACTGTCATTTGTACTACTTATACCGTATGCATCCTACAACGCATATCTGAAATCCTTCTCCACTATTACCTTGATGTCCTCAGGTGTTCCCTGATGTACTGTGTTCGCGCGGAGTGTATCCCTGCTCTCCACGATACAATTCTCGATGATGGAATTATCACCGATGTTGACATCGTTAAGTATGATCGAGTTCCTGATCACACAGTTATTTCCAATGTATACCTTCTTGAATATAACTGAGTTCTCAACGGTTCCGTTGATGATACAACCGCTTGCTATCAAGCTGTTATTTACCACCGCATCTGCATTGTACTTTGCTGGTGGGAGATCATCCACTCTTGAGTAGATATCCGGATGCTGTTTGAAGAAGAAGTCTCTTACGTCCTTCTTGAGGAAATCCATATTAGCTCTGTAATATGACTCCTTTGTTCCTATGTTTCTCCAGTAGCTGTCCATCTTGTATCCGTAAATTCTCTTGACACCCTTATATCTCACGAGAATATCTCTTACGAAATCATTTCTTCCCTCGTTGGCACATGTCTCAAGAAGTTCGATGAGCTGTCTTCTTCTTATGACATATACACCTATGGAAACCGTGTTGGTTCCTGCCACAAGAGGCTTCTCCTCGAAGTCTATGATCCTGCCATCCTCGTTCATCTTGATAACACCAAATCTGTTGATGTCATCCTCGCCCGGTGCCATATCCTTGCATACAACCGTGATATCTGCACCATTGCTTATATGCTCCTCAAGAACCTTGTTGTAGTCAAGCTTGTAGATACCGTCTCCTGAAGCGATAACTACATATGGCTCATGGCTCTCCTTGAGGAACTTGATATTCTGATAAAGTGCATCTGCTGTTCCCTTGTACCAGTAGCTGTTAGCTGCTGTGATGGTAGGTGTGAAGATGAACAAACCTCCCTGCTTTCTTCCGAAATCCCACCACTTGCTTGAGTTCAGATGCTCATTCAGTGATCTTGTGTTGTACTGTGTGAATACCGCTACCTTCTGAATATGAGAATTGGTCATATTGGAAAGTGCGAAATCAATTGCTCTGTAGCTTCCTGTGATAGGCATGGCTGCAACGGCTCTCTTTGCTGAAAGATCTCCCAGCTTATTGCTGTTACCACCTGCCAGAATAATTCCTAATGCTCTCATGTCTACTCACCTGCCTTTATAATACTACCGCCACTCGGAAGTGTTCCGTCCGGATAATCCGAAGGATCTGTGTCACCGAATATTGCAGTGTTCTTACCTATTGTTACGCCCTCAGGTATAACTGAGTTCTCACCTATAGTAACAAGGCCAAATGCGTAGATATTAGGCTTCATCTCATTGACAGCTTCCTCACCAACTCCAAGCTTGGCATTTGCACCAACCTTGACATTCTCGGCAATGATTCCCTTTTCAACATAGGCACCAGCTTCGATCGTAACCCCATTCATTATAATCGAATCCTTAACGACCGCACCCTCTCCTATGGTTACACAAGAGCCTATAACTGAATTCTCAACGGTTCCGTATATCTCGGTTCCCTCTCCGATGATACACTTGGATACCTTTGCCGCTTCATCTATGTACTGAGGTGGTATGGCGTCTGTCTTCGTATATATCTTCCAGAATTCCTCATACAGATTGAACTCAGGAACTATGTCGACAAGCTCCATGTTGGCCTCCCAGTATGAACCGAGAGTTCCTACATCCTTCCAGTATCCCTTGAAATCGTATGCACATATCTTGTTGCCGTTCTCATGGCAGTATGGAATAATATGCTTACCGAAATCGCATCCCGGCTGATCCTTCATGGTAACAAGTGCCTCGCGGAGAATCTTCCAGTTGAATATGTATATACCCATGGAAGCCTTGTTGCTTCTTGGGTTCTCCGGCTTCTCCTCAAACTCTGAGATGATGCCGTCATCATTCGTTATAACTACTCCGAATCTGCTTGCCTCCTCCCATGGAACCTGGTATGTGGCAAGTGTCACATCCGCATTCATGGACTTGTGATAGTCAAGCATGTGTTCATAATCCATCTTGTAGATATGATCACCGGAAAGTATGAGAACATAGTCTGGATTGTAATAATCTATGAACTCTATGTTCTGGTAGATAGCGTTGGCAGTACCTGTGTACCACTCGCTGTTGTTGCTCTTCTCGTATGGTGGAAGCACTGTGACACCACCAATGTTTCTATCGAGATCCCAAGGAATGCCGATTCCGATATGCTGGTTAAGTCTGAGTGGTCTGTACTGTGTAAGTACACCTACTGTGTCAATCCCCGAGTTGATACAGTTGCTCAGTGGGAAATCGATTATCTTGTATTTGCCGCCAAATGCTACCGCTGGCTTGGCAAGCTTGGATGTAAGAACCCCAAGACGGCTGCCCTGTCCACCAGCAAGGAGCATGGCGATCATTTCTTTTTTAATCATGTAAGTCACCTCTCCATGCAAAATTATAAAGACATTATACCATCCTTTTTATAATAATCAAAGTTTTTTATGCATTTTCACAAAAAAAATGCGCATTTTTCGATTTTTTTAAACATTTTTTACTCAGGGTATATATGACAAATGATGTATTTTGTCAGTATCAGGCGATATTTTTTAGCTATTACTTACTTACACTCAATTACATTTCTCATATTTTTCTTATATATTATGTAATTTTCATTTTGCAAACGGATATCTTTTTCATATAATGACTATATCGGAAGAAAATCATACAAAATACAAATGAGGTGTTGAATATATGTCAGAGATATTAGTAAAAGAATACCGTGGAAATATTGTTGAGAATACACACCGCGGCTCCATCGCAGTTGTGTCATCCACAGGAGATACAATCGCCTACCTTGGCGACATAGAGAAACAGACTTTCATGCGTTCCGCAAGCAAGCCTATACAGGTGCTGCCTACACTGCTGGCAGGACTTCACAGAAGGTTCAACCTCACCGACGAGGATGTTGCCATGTTCAACTCTTCCCACTGGGGAAGCAACCATCATATATTTGTGCTGGAGGAGATCTCGCGCAAGACAGGATTGAATCCCGATGACATGATCATGAAGCCATGCGCTTCCACATCAGCTTCAGCGCTGGCGGCAAAGCTCACCGACAGGTCAAAGCTCCACCCAAGGCAGGGACAGAGCAAACTTCAGCACTGCTGCTCGGGAAAACATTTCAGCCTTATGTTGCTCCAGAGAGAGCTCACCGGTAAGCCGGACGGCTATCAGCTCAAGGATTCCCCTGTACAGCAGCAGATAATCAATTTCATATCCATGCTCAGCCAGACCCCTACATTCAAGATCGGGCTCGGCATAGACGGCTGTGGAGTTCCAGTATTTGCACTGCCACTTAGAAGCATCGCCATGTCCTACGCAAAGCTCATGGATCCATTCAGCCTGTCAAACGAACTCCGGGAGACTATAGACTACAACTTCTCATGCATCCACAAATATCCTGAGAAGATCAACGATTACGGAACACCTTCATATTATATCAACCAGAATCCTGACCTCATAATGAAGGACGGCTCCAGGGGTGTTATATGTATGGCGATAAAGAGCATGAAGCTCGGTATCGCAGTAAAGCTTGAGGACGGATGGACGGATGAATATCAGGGAATGATAATCGCAAACATACTCGAACAGCTCAAGTACGAAAACACTGAACTCATCGAGAAGCTGAAAAACTGCTACACGACCAAGCTGTTCAACGACTGCGGCATTGAAGTGGGTCACTC
>NZ_JBEHVV010000105.1:0-6326 GCF_040227395.1 Coprococcus sp. RTP21428st1_C9_RTP21428_210409 | reverse complement strand
ATGATGAAGTCTATCATCTGATACACCTTGCTCTCCGCATCCTGACTGCACAGAAGATCCACATCATGCTCGCTGACCTGCTTCGTGTCTCCGGCGTAGCTTATCATCTTGTCAACCTCATTCTTGATACAGTTCATATCCATGTTAGCAGCTTCGATTATCTTGTATATCGCCGTGTCTGTGGTGGCAACACCATCGGCACGGAACAGTGACTTCACCCACGTGACCATCATCTTCTCATCAGGGGTCGCAAAATCCAGAGCCTCTCCATTCTTGTCCACAGCCTTGAACAGCTTATACCTGGTGTCCACATCCATCTCTACAAATATGGCAACTGATGTATCCTCTATCTCCACCAGCTTCTTTGCAAAATCCTCGTTGCTGCTCTTGAACAGACCACTGTTCTCCACAAGGACAACTCTTCTGTCCGCAAAAAATGGCATCTCGTTGCAGAATGCAAGAAGCTCAGATGTATCGATCCCATTTCCGGCAAATTTCATAAAATTCAGATTATCGTCCTTATCAGTCAGAGCCGACAGCAGCTTATCTCTGTACTGGTTCACGAGATACCTCTCCTCCCCATACAGAAGATATATCTTGGCAAACTCCCCCGTCTTTATATGTTGGTTTATGACCGCCATCGCGTTCTTTTTTTCCTTTTTCTTTGTTGCAGCCATTACGTTTCTCCTTCATCAAGCTTATGTCTCACAATATGATTTTCAAAATACAGTACCAGTTTCTACCATAATTATATCTTATGTGGCAAATCTGACCTGTTTTTCTATGTATTTTGATAATATCAGAGGTTATCTGACCTGTTTTTATAATCACATATTGATTATTTCTATAATGTCACTTTGGTTTTATAATCACCTACAGATTGTGAGTTTATGTACACTCACTCCAATAAACACAAATCTAATTATAACGGAGGTTCAACATGGAGACAACAGAAAGATATAAGTTAAATAAGGAACTTGCCCAGATGCTTAAGGGCGGAGTTATCATGGACGTTACAACACCTGAGCAGGCTAAGATCGCTGAGGCTGCCGGCGCTTGTGCAGTTATGGCACTTGAGAGAATCCCAGCAGATATCAGAGCTGCAGGTGGTGTATCACGTATGAGTGACCCACAGATGATCAAGGGAATCCAGAACGCTGTATCAATCCCTGTTATGGCTAAGTGCCGTATCGGACATTTCGCAGAGGCTCAGATCCTTCAGGCCATCGAGATCGATTACATCGACGAGAGCGAGGTTCTCTCACCAGCAGATGACGTATACCATATCGACAAGAGACAGTTCAAGGTTCCTTTTGTATGTGGTGCCAAGGATCTCGGCGAGGCCCTCAGAAGAATCAACGAGGGTGCTTCAATGATCAGAACTAAGGGCGAGCCTGGTACAGGTGATATCGTTCAGGCCGTAAGACATATGAGAAAGATGAACAGCCAGATCGCTGAGATCGTCAGCATGAGAACAGATGAGCTGTATGAGGCAGCTAAGAAGCTTGAGGTTCCTTACGATCTCGTTCAGTACGTACATGAGAATCACCGTCTCCCAGTTGTAAACTTCGCAGCCGGCGGTGTTGCTACTCCTGCCGACGCAGCTCTCATGATGCAGCTCGGTGCTGAGGGTGTATTCGTAGGTTCAGGTATCTTCAAGTCAGGAGACCCTGCTAAGCGTGCTGCTGCCATCGTTCAGGCAACAACAAACTACAATGACGCTGATCTCGTTGCAAAGCTTTCAGAGGGACTTGGTGAAGCTATGGTTGGTATCAACGAGCAGGAGATCGCAATCCTCATGGCAGAAAGGGGTAAGTAATATGCAGGTTGGTGTATTGGCAGTACAGGGAGCTTTCGCAGAGCATGAGCATGTACTTTCCGAGCTCGGCGTATCATGCTTAGAACTTAGAAATGCCGGAGATCTGAACAAGCCTTATGACGCCCTGATCCTTCCTGGCGGTGAGAGCACAGTCCAGGGAAAGCTTCTCAGAGACAGCGACATGTTCGACACTATAAAGTCTCAGATCGAGAGTGGCATGCCGGTTCTTGCCACATGTGCAGGACTTATTCTTCTGGCACAGCACATCGAAGGTGATGACACTGTACACCTTGGCACTCTCCCTGTCACAGTAAAGAGAAATGCCTACGGAAGACAGCTTGGAAGCTTCCACACAGAGGCCGAGCTTAAAGGTATCGGTGAGGTTCCTATGACTTTCATCCGTGCACCTTATGTGGCTGAGGCTTCACCTGAGGTTGATGTCCTTGCAACAGTTGATGACAAGATCGTGGCGGTTAAGTACGGCAACCAGTTTGCCCTCTCCTTCCACCCTGAGCTTGACAGCGACTACAGGATCCACAAGGCATTTGTAGACAGTATCCAGTAATATATTGACTACAGTCTAAAACATATATCAATAAAGAAAAGCCTGTGACATATACAGCAGTTATCTGCCGGTATATGTCACAGGCTTTTTCTAATCTATTTTTTCAGTATGCTCCAGGCCATCAAAGTCCGTCATACTCTCATGCTCAGGAAGCTTTGTGAGCGGTTCTTCCTTCTCCTCTATCTTCTCAAGGATCTCCTTGTACTCATTGTCCTTGATGTGGTTTCCTATGATCTCCGCCACATCCGTAACTGTGACAAATGCGGAGGTATCTATGGAATTGATGATGTTCTTCAGCTCACCGATCTCAAATCTCGTGATAACACAGTAGAGCACTGTCTTGTTACCGCTTATCATTCCCTTGCCCTGCATGATGGTAACTGTTCTTCCAAGCTTCTTGTATATCTTGTCTGCCACCTCTCTGGCATCATCAGTTATGATCATGGCCGCCTTTGCCTGCTCCAGACCGGTCTCAACCATATCAAGCACCTTTGATGTTATAAAGTATGTAAGAAGACTGTACATCGCCCTGTCCAGACCAAAGAGCATTCCCGCAATAGAATATATGATCAGATTCATGCCCAGAACAACTCTTCCAACCGGCCAGTCTTTTTTCTTGTTCAGCATGATGGCCACGGTCTCCGTTCCATCCAAGCACCCGCCGAACTTGATGATGATACCAACTCCAAGTCCAAGTATCACACCGCCGAAGCACACCGCAAGTATGGTCTCTGAGGTTGCATTTTCAAGGGGTTTGAATATCTCCACAAATACTGAGAATACAGCCATGGAATAACCGGACTTCACCATGAACATCTTACCAAGCTGTCTTGAACCTATTATAAGAAACGGAACATTAAGAACGATCGTCAGAATACTCAGGGACACTTCTGTGAGATTATTGATCATGATACCTATACCGATGACTCCTCCGTCAAGTATGGTGTTCGGCACGAGAAATTCTTCGATAGCAAATGCAGCTATAACTGCGCCAAGTGTCAGCATTACAAATTCCAGCAGTAATTTTAGTTTTTTTGTCATACTCATCTTCCTTTCCACATCATAGTCGTTTCTTCCTTCCCCTGTTCTCCTTTCAGAATTCTTATTCTCATAACTCCCTGATCATCTGTATCCGGTTACCGAAATTCCACCATCCGTTATCTCTACACATATAGCTCCATGGTCTATGGTACTCATTACATCAGCTCCACAGGCATCCAAACGCTCCAGTGTCTCCCCGTGCGGATGACCATATCGGTTATTCTCCCCCGCCGATATGATCGCAAGATCCGGGTCGACTGCTCTCAGGAACTCCCCACTCGTAGAATATCTGCTGCCGTGATGTCCGACCTTCAACACATCAGCACTCAGATCACCGCCCTCCGAGATAAGCTCCCGTTCTCCATCTTCTCCCAGGTCTCCCGTAAATAAAACACTGTACCCTCGATACTCCAGACGGATAACCGCAGAAAGATCATTTGCATCTTTTATATCAGTTTTTTCGGACGGATGCAAGAAATTTAACCACACTTTAGCCGCATCCTTGCCACAGGACATTTGAGAACCGCCGTCCATATATATGATATTTACGCCTCTTTTCTCTGCCAGCTCAAGCAGTTCACCCATATTTTCAATATCACCATACATCGGAACCACAAGATTATCTATTCTGATACCGGAGTTCGTATCGCTTAGAAGATATTGGATACCGGACACATGATCCTTATCTCCGTGTGTCACAAATGCATAGTCTACATGAGCTGCACCATAAAACTTTAGAACAGGCGCCATCACGTACTCACCAACCTTATTGCTACTCGACGAGCCCCCATCTATCAATATATTTACTCCCATGCCAGACCTTATAAGTATGCCGTCTCCCTGACCAACATACATAAATACAACTCTGAACTCCCGGTCAAATGAAGCTGCTTCGTAAAACACGCAGCACAAGGTCATGATCACAGCAGCGCACAGACAGACCAACCGCCTCCTCACCCTGGCGCAGTCTGCACTCTTTGCTCTTACAAGCAGGATCAGCACTCCAACCATAGCCATATAAAATACTACAATCATCATAACCGACACATGGCCTGTATTTATACTGTAAAATGGAAGCTTCATCGCCCATTCGCAAAGCTGCCTGTATATTGCAAGTATCAGCTTCACAGGAAACGCTCCTATGCCCACCGCCACCTCATTGCCCTGTAGTATCCCGGGAAAAATAAGCATAGCCGCAATCACGACGATACTCACGAATATTATCACAGAAACCAATGGCACTATGAGCAGATTCAGAAAGATCGAATACAGCGGAAACTGGTAATAATAGAATATAACAAGCGGTCCGGTGGCAAGTGTTATCGCCAGATTCATTACAAGTGTGCTGACTACCTTATTCTTAGTTGGAATAAGCTTTTTCATAAGTGCTCCAGGCACCGCCATCCCCAGCACTGCAGCAAAAGACAACTGAAATCCGGCATCAAGGATGATACCCGGATCAATCAGCGCCTGTATGACTGACGCGGTTCCCGCGGATGTAAGCATATCAGGGCTTCGCCCCTTTACCTGACCGATCACAGATATCACCATCATTATCATGGCTCTTACAGTTGAACTCGCCATCCCGGTCATAACTCCGTAAAGTACGATCACAGATATAGCCATTATACCTGATGCCATATATGACCCTGTAAGCCTTCGCAGCACGCCGAATAATGTCATTCCTATTATTGCTATGTGCACACCGGATATCGCCAGAATATGAGCTATTCCATTCATCTGAAACAGCTTCTTCGTATCCCTGTCAATGCCGCTCTTATCCCCCAGTAGCATTGCCTTTATCACCGAGCCATCCGTCTCTCCAAACACACTGTCTGTGATCTCCCCGGACTTTATACGCAGCCTGAACAGAATGTCTCCTATACGGCTGTAGTCCTCTCCACACTCCAGAATGGAGATATCCTTTCCTACTATATATATTCCCTTGTGCGAATAATATTCCCGCGCATCGAATTCGCCCGGATTATCTGCAGAGTCCGGCCTTGACAGACTGCAGCTTAAGGTCAGCTTCATTCCGGTCTTCAGGCTTCCCACGTCTTCCATGTACAGCAATACCTTTGATCTTCCCCGGTATTCCACAGTTTCTTCTGAGTCGCCTCTGCCAAATGTTATCCATTCCGCATACACATATACCCGCCATTCATCGCCGGACTGCCTGATCTCGTACACCTTTCCTTTTATACCGCCCGGCTGCTGCCCATCGAGCTCTTCTGCGAGTCTCTCCTGCTTTGACATAGCACAGCCATTCATATAACCGGTCAACGAGATCATTCCAAATATCATCATACTCAGAACGCATCTGACGATCCTGTTCTTTCTGTCTTTATCACCATGAGCTTTGCCACTATAAAAAAACATGGCTGTACCGGCTTTGTCCATGTAAACCGACAATACCGGTGCAGCCAATATGATCAGACCAATTATAAGCACTGAACTGTCAGCCGCCTCTTTATACGCCTCTCCAAGCGCAAAGCATACTGCTATCCAGAATAATGGTCTCTTTATATTCGTATCCTCCTGTTTTGTTCAAACTTCTGTTTATCTCTCAAGCTTTGAATAATCAGCAGTAAATTTCCTGCTGAGATCGATGTTGTTCAATCTGTTATTTGTATTATCCACATTTATCTGTACACTCTTGACATCTTCAAGCTCCATGAGGGAATCCACAACAGAATACACAAGTATCTCATCGTCCACACCTGCTGTTCCATCCGCAAAGCTCTCATTAAATGTTATCGTACACACATCGTCAGCATCATCCACAGTGACACTCTTAACCACAGTTTTCTCATTGAGCGGTACAACTGTTCCATCGTAACTCATTCTCAGTCCTGCAACCATCTGTTCCTCCAGTGATTCAGGCGCTGATCTGTCCAGATC
>NZ_JBEHVV010000104.1:0-6962 GCF_040227395.1 Coprococcus sp. RTP21428st1_C9_RTP21428_210409 | reverse complement strand
GTCCACATACTCATCGTGCAGATATTCCTCGAACTCCTTCTGCACCTTTGTGTAGTCGTCCGCATTATCCTTTATTGTTCCTGTGATAGTCTTCTCATCAAACATATGAGAAGTACATGCAGTCATCGACATGGCCATGGCTCCGACAACAGCAGCCACGACAAATCTTCTCATATTCTTTTTGAATCTGGTCATACATCTACTCCTTACTTAATATATTGTCCCTTCACATAACCTATCTACACATTGTATGCCATAAACCATACTATTGTCCATTTATTTTATGTTAAGGTTACAATATACCTAGTCCGTCCAGAACAACCTTTACTCCTATGAGTATAAGTATGATACCTCCGGCAAGCTCAGCCTTTGACTTGTACTTTGTTCCGAATATACTTCCGATCTTCACTCCGACCGCTGAACATATGAATGTGATACATCCTATGAATAATACCGCAAGTATGATATACAGAGTGGACAGCTTGAGGAATGCAAATGACACTCCAACCGCCAGTGCGTCTATGCTGGTTGCAACCGCCAGAAGGAACATGACCTTAAAGCTCATATCTGCATCTACTTCCTCTTCCTCGCCAAACGACTCCTTGATCATGCTTCCGCCGATGAACAGGAGGAGCACAAATGCGATCCAGTGTGACCATTTGCTTACCAGATCTGCAAAAAAGCTTCCGAGGACATATCCTACCGTCGGCATAAGTGCCTGAAATCCTCCAAACCACGCACCTGCGATAAGCATGTGCTTCACCTTGATGTTGCGCAGGGACAACCCCTTACAGATAGACACGGCAAATGCATCCATTGAAAGACCAACTGCCAACAGGAATAACTCTGCAATACTCATAATTTTTCTCCTTGATATAGATTTGACGGATGCAGTCACAGACACATATAAAAAGAGACCTCCCGGGCAGCTAAAAGCTGTCCAGAAAGTCTCATCATCTACAGTAATACCAGATTCACGCCATCATCGACCGATGGCTGCCAATCATTATGTTGATATCACAACGCAAGCTCTGCGCTGACTACTCCCTTAATGAACGGTGATATTCTAGCATATTGATAAAATATTATCAAGTAGCATTTCCCTGTTATCGCATTATTGTCATTACAGATCTGTTCAGTCCTGCTTATCGATCTGAGTTGCGCTTGCCTCCTCAAGTGCCGGTGTTCCGCGCAGTTCTATGATAGGGCTTCCCTTGCCCTTTATATAATCACCTGTGATTGTCACCCTTCCTATGGTGTCATCCCTTGGGATCTGGTACATGATATCCAGCATGAATTTCTCTATGATGGCACGTAGAGCTCTGGCTCCTGTCTTCCTCTTGATTGCCTCCTCGGCTATCGCCTCGTATGCCGAATCGTCAAATCTCAGATCCACCTCATCCAGTGCAAGGAGCTTCTTGTACTGTTTAAGGATCGCATTCTTCGGTTCCTTAAGTATGCTCACATACATTTCCTTGTCCAACGCATCAAGTGTAAAGAGCACCGGAAGTCTTCCAAGGAACTCAGGAATCATGCCAAACTCGCGGAGATCCTCGGTTGTAACCTGTCTCAGCAGATTCGGATCATCGTCATACTTGTCCTTGAGCTCAGCCTTAAAGCCCATTGACGCCTGCCTGCTTATTCTCTGCTTTATAATCTCCTCTATATCAGGGAATGCTCCACCACATATAAAGAGGATGTTTCTTGTATTGATGGTCGTCATGGGAACCATAGCATTCTTGCTGCCCGATCCCACAGGTACCTCAACATCAGCACCCTCAAGCAGCTTCAACAGTCCCTGCTGTACGGATTCGCCGCTCACATCCCTGCTGTTGCTGTTCTGCTTCTTGGCGATCTTGTCTATCTCATCTATGAACACGATTCCTCTCTCTGCCTTCTCCACATCATTGTCGGCGGCGGCGAGAAGCTTTGACAGAACACTCTCAACATCATCGCCTATATAACCGGCCTCTGTAAGAGTTGTCGCATCAGTTATTGCGAGAGGCACCTTGAGAAGTCTTGCTATGGTCTTGACTATATATGTCTTACCACAGCCTGTAGGTCCCACCATCAGCATGTTGGACTTCTCTATCTCTATATCATCCATGGTATCTGTGAGAACCCTCTTATAATGATTGTATACAGCCACGGATATAACCTTCTTGGCATATTCCTGTCCCACAACATACTCGTCCAGCATAGCCTTGATCTTATGAGGAGCCGGAATTGTCTTAAGCGTGAGTTCTTCCTCCTGCTTCTTTTCCTTTGGCGCCTTCTTCTTGACTTTCTGTGACTTTGGCACGTCATTCTGTGCCTTGAACTTGGACATATCTATATTGCCAAATGGCATATTTGTCAGATCTATGAACTGCATATTGCCAAGCCCCGGCATGTTGCCAAACCCGGAATTGTTGAAGCTGTCAAATGATCTCTGCATGCAGTCTGCACATATATTTATATCTCCAGGCATATGTATCAGCTTGCCGGCCACGCTCTCCGGTCTCCTGCACAGGTAGCAGTATTTCTCGTAGTCGTCATCATTGTCCTTATCATCCGATGCATGTCCATCGGTATCCACCGTATCCGGTGTCTTCTTATCTATATCATCATAATTCTCTGCCATATCTCATTTTCCTTTCCTGATTATACATATAGTCTCAGTCAGAAACATAATAACACACATATACCACATTTACCAACACCTGCAAATATGAAATTACTGTAAATTAACCGCTGGCACGCAGCGCCGCCCCGCTTCTGTCCTTAATATTATTAAGTCATTTGTCTGTTTTTTGTATTATTTTACCGCTGGCATCTTTCGAATCGTTTTAAAATTTCGGCATTTGCGAAGTGCTATGGAATTGGATTTTTCGCTATGCTATAATCATAAAAAATAAATCCAACGGGTAAAAGGAGGACTGTAATTATGAAGAAACTTGAAATCGTAGTTCGTTCAGAAAAGCTTGATGATGTAAAGTCAATACTTGATGAGTGTGAATCAACAGGTGCCATGGTATCAAACATCATGGGTTACGGTAATCAGAAGGGATATAAGACAACTTACAGAGGAAGCGAATATGTTGTAAACCTTATTCCAAAGGTAAAGATCGAGGCCATAGCAGCAGACGATGTTGCGGACAAGATCATTTTCAAGGTTTGCGAGAGAATATCCACAGGTAAGATCGGTGATGGTAAGATCTTCGTATATGATGTGGCAGATGTCGTTCGTATCCGTACAGGCGAGCGTGGAGAGACAGCGCTCTAATAAGCACAGGTATCCAGTATCATTCCTTTTTCTAAATTGGCAGGCAGTGGCATTTGTCCACTGCCTGTTTTTTATCGTTCAGCTCTGTCTCCCAGTATCTTCAGCAGACTCCCCGGGGTCATCCCTGTATACCACTTAAACTCTCTCTGGAAATGCGCCTGGTCAGAATATCCCATGTCATCCATATAATCCGTGACATGTCCGCCCGGATGCTCCAGCATTTTTCTCACAGTCTCCCTGATCCTCACGATGCGGGCAAACCTCTTGGGGCTGACCCCCAGCTCCTCCACAAATCTCCTATGCACATGTCTAACGGTGCATCCCATCTGCTCAGCAAGCTCTAATATGCTTATCTTCCCTTTTGCCGCATATATGACATCCGCCTGTTTCACGATGTCCGAATCAGCCATGCCATTCCTCTGCCACAACGATCCGCATTTCTCTATATGCTCCGTGATCTCCTCTGTCGCACTCTCTATCGGATCTTCTGCACCATTTCCTGTAAATGCATGATCAGCCGTCAGCAGTTTTTCAAGCAGACGCATATCTTGGGTATCCAGAGTCTCCCTGCCAAATCCAAGATCCTGCTCCACAGATATGAAGCTGCAGCTCTCCTCAATGCAAACAGCCGCCTCCAGTTCACCCGGATACACCCTTTTGATGTGTCCATCCATACATATCACACATATCCCAGCATTCTCCTGTGGCACTATTCTCAGCCCACCCAAGCTGTAACCAGCTCTCACATACACAGACTTCTCATTCTTTTCTATTAAATTAGTATGTACTTCACTGCAAAAATTAACATTCAATAAAATCTGACTATCCATACGCCATCTCCGCATAACTTTATTTATCTTTACCGTATCTTTGCTTTATTATATTAAGTCCGCGCAAAATATAATAAGGTTTATCGTTCCACGTCCGATTTTTTCAATATTTTACCATATCTCAATACTATACTCAACCCAAGTTAGTAATTGAGGTGTGGCACTGAGATACTTATTATCAGTCATATCTCAGTGACGTACGATCAGATATAATGTGCACAAAGATGTGTTTTGTCAGGAGCATACCTGGCGGGACGCATCTTTTTTTATTATCTGATCACTTCCACAACTACAATGTATTAAAAGGAGGAATGATTATGGAAGACGTAAGCACAATTGTATTTGGAGTATGGTTCCTTGTCGGAGCCGCACTGGTATTCTGGATGCAGGCCGGATTTGCAATGGTTGAGGCCGGTTTCACAAGAGCCAAGAATGCCGGAAACATTATAATGAAGAATCTCATGGATTTCTGTCTCGGTACAGTTTCATTCATGATCCTCGGTTCATCACTTCTGCTCGGCAGCAGTGACTGGGCACTCGGAGGTTTCATCGGAAAACCATCATGGGATTTGTTCCTTCACTTTGAAAACTATGACTGGTCAAGCTTCGTATTCAACCTTGTGTTCTGTGCAACAGCAGCAACCATCGTGTCAGGAGCTATGGCAGAGAGAACAAAGTTCTCTGCATATTGTGTATACTCAGCTATCATCTCACTGCTGATATATCCTATTGAGGCTCACTGGATCTGGAATCCAGGTGGCTGGCTTGTAAAACTTGGCTTCCATGATTTTGCCGGTTCATGTGCCATCCATATGGTAGGTGGAATCTCAGCACTGATTGGTGCCGCATTACTTGGACCTCGTATCGGAAAGTTCAATAAGGATGAGAATGGCAAAGTAGTAAAGGTTCACACCTTCCCAGGTCATAACCTTCCACTCGGCGCACTCGGTGTATTCATCCTGTGGTTCGGCTGGTACGGATTCAATGGTGCAGCCGCAACATCTGTTGAGCAGTTAGGTTCTATCTTCCTCACTACTACTATCGCACCTGCACTTGCAACAGTTTCATGTATGATATTTACATGGCTCAAATATGGCAAGCCTGATGTGTCAATGTGTCTCAACGCTTCACTCGCTGGTCTCGTTGCCATCACAGCTCCTTGTGATACAGTCGATGCTTTCGGCTCAGCTATCATCGGTATCGTTGCCGGACTTCTCGTAGTATTCGGAGTATGGCTCTGTGACCACGCATTACATGTTGACGATCCTGTCGGTGCCGTAGCCGTACATGGTGTAAATGGTATCTGGGGAACAATCGCTGTAGGTCTCTTCTCCACAACAACTGTTCCTGGAAATGATACATTAAACGGTCTGTTCTACGGCGGTGGCATTCATCCACTTCTCATCCAGTTACTTGGATTTGCAGCAGTTGCAGCATGGACAGCAGTTACGATCACCATCGTATTCCTGATCATCAAGAAGACTATGGGACTTAGAGTATCTGAGGAGGAAGAGATCAAGGGACTTGATCCTACAGAGCATGGTCTTCCTACAGCATACGCAGATTTCCTGACAACAAAGTAATTCATAATATATAGTATTATCTGCAAGCAAAAAGCCTGTGGTATGAATCAAAGTTCATATCACAGGCTTTTTAATATATTCACATCCACATGCCATGTATAAGCAGTATATGCGGATTCTTCCTGTCTCCATACTCGTGTATTGTCATCTCTTACCCCCTGTAAAAGCATTAGTTAGATTGTCCTAACCTATGACATATTATCACAGAAAGGCACTTATATACAACACAATATTGCACAAAGAAAAAAGATCCCAGTCATTACGACCGGGATCCGTCTTAAAACAAACATCTATAGATTAAAGACTGTAAGAACCTGATTCTCCATCAGCTGTATAATATACCATGCCTGTTTCTGGCTGGTAGTATACGTTCAATTCCTTAACTGTCTTATTGCCAATAACTTCCTTCACCTTAGCAACGATTGCTGCCATCTTGATCTGACCGCCAGCGAACTCAACAAATACATTCTCTGTTGTCTTAGCTGGAGCTGCCTTCTTTGCTGTAGCCTTCTTTGCAGGTGCTGCTGCCTTTGTCTCTTCCTTCTTAGCTGGTGCTGTTTTCTTTGCAGGTGCTGCCTTTGGCTCTTCCTTAACTGGAGCTGCCTTCTTTGCAGGTGCTGCCTTTGTCTCTGTAGCTGCTGTCTTCTTTGCAGCTTCCTCTTTCTTAACTGCCTCAACCTTAGCAAGTGCTGCTGCAGGTGTTGCCTTTGTTACCTTCTTTGTCTCATCTGCCTTCTTTGCTGTAGCCATGATTCTTTCCTCCCAAATAAAAAGTATCTATGTAATCTTATGTATTTATTTTCAAGCTAGGTTGATATTACTCCATTTTTTATATTTTTTCAATATAACCAAATTCTTTTCTCCCTTTTGTATCGTTTTGGGAATTGATTTACAATAAATGGCAACACTTTACACAAAAAGGCGGTCACAGATCGTTGTAAATCCGTGACCGCTTTTGTCATTTTGTACAAATACACACACTAATTCGTGAGAATATTAACCACTTCACTCAATTTCATTCCGTTTGATCCCTTCAAAAGCACTATATCCTCAGGCTTCATGAGCGCCATAAGGTATATCGCGATCTCCTCCGTGTCAGTGAATGACACAGTCTTGGCATACTTCGTATCACAGGCATCCAGAGCTTCCTTGATCTTCTGGGCATGCTCTCCGATGACTATGACCTCATCTATCTTCTTATCTCTGAGATACTCTCCAACTTCATAGTGGTACTCATCGCTCTTCTCTCCGAGCTCAAGCATATCGCCGAGCACGATATACTTC